>JAHHUE010000069.1 GCA_020024155.1 Oscillospiraceae bacterium
TAGAATTACTAATGTAAAATTCAAAATAATATATAGCATCATAATATTTTATAAAAAACTTGCATTAGCCACGGTGGAATGTATCCCGCATTGAGAAAAAAGCAATAGAAACTTTGCGTAAAGAAATAGATTTTGAAATTTAATAATTAAAAAATGAAAATCACTCCAATAATAATTTGGGGTGATTTTTTTGAAAGAAACAAGATTTGTTGCTGTCTGTATTGTTTTTGTGACATTTGCATTTATAATCCAACTTAATATGGTGTCTATAAATATAAATAGCAAATATACAGATATGGCAGAAAAACAACAATATAAAAAAATGGTTATAGATGATTCCAGAGGAATAATAACGGACATAAATTTTAATAATATAACAAATACCATAACAAACTATAAAACCCTTGTAACGGCTTATGATACTGATTTACAAGATGTATTTAATGCACTTACAGATAATGAAAAATCAGTTTTTGATGATAATATAAAATACTACAAAAATTTTATTGCAGAAGTTAAATATCCTATAAAAAACAGATATTTATATCCAACTACACAAAGATACTCAGATTTTAATATTGCTCAGCATTTAGTTGGGTATATTGATTCGACTGGAAATGGCGTATCAGGAATGGAAAAAATATTTAATGACCAGTTAAAAGAAGCTAATAAAGTGAGAACTTTGCGTGCCAATGTAAATGGATATGGAGAGATAATATCAAAAGAAGAGCAAATAGAGGGAAAACAATCAAACTTATTGGCTTTAACTGTTGACAATACAATACAAAGAATGTGTGAGGGAATAGCTAAAGAATATATTCCAAATGGCTCAATTATTGTTATGGAATGTAAAACGGGCAAAATAAAAGCAATGGTTTCTACACCTTTTTATAATGCAAATAATGTGTCTCTTGCACTAAAACAAGATTATTCACCGCTTTTAAATAAAGCATTACAATCTTATGAGGCAGGCAGTGTTATAAAACCATTGTGGGCATCAGTATATCTTGAAAATGGATATAATAAAGATAAAAAATATGAGTGTACAGGTACAATAGAAGTTAACGGACATGAGTATCATTGTGCAAATAATACTGCCCATGGAGAAATAAATATGGAGGAAGCTTTAAAAGTATCATGTAACTGTTATTTTATAAATGCAGAAATAGAAAACAAAGAATTTTATTTTAGACAGATGGCTAAAAATATAAATTTTGGAGATGCATTGTATCTAACAAGAGATTACAAAACAACAAGCGGATATTTTCCAACATTAGAAGAATTGGATAATATAGGCCAGTTATCAAGCATAAGTTTTGGTCAAGGCAGAATGCTTTTATCACCAATTCATGTTGCAGCATATATGAATATATTTGCTAATAATGGCATTTATGTTTATCCTCAAGTGGCTCAGGGAATATATAACGCTGATAATAAAGAACTTATAACAAATTTATATGAGTATAACCAAAAACAAATAATTTCAGAAAAAACAGCAGAAACAGTGAAAAATATGCTTAGAACAGTTGTAGAAGAAGGTGCAATGGGAAGAGCATGTCCAGAACACTTATCAGCTGGTGGAAAAACAGGAACAGCGCAAACTGGTAGATATAATGATAATGGAACAGAAATATTAAATGCATGGTTTTGTGGGTTTTATCCGTTTGATAATCCTAAATATACAATATGCATAATGATGCATAATGGGGGAGAAAGCACATACACAGCAGCGCCAATATTTAAAAAAATATGTGATAGTCTTTACTATATAATATAATTAAAAATCCCTCTAAAATGTTTTACCATCTTAGAGGGATTTATATTATTTCAATCATATTAAATTTTATGATTCTTATACATAATTGCAACTATCGGTCAACTTTAATATTTTATTTGAGATATACCTTATATCTGTTTATTTATATTCTTCCTACCTTTTTATATATTTTAAATTTAATAGAAGACTTGCCAACCAATCCATAAGATTTTTAATAATTACTTTCTTTACAATAATTATTTTTATGGCTCTTCTATAAATGAAACTTGTATGTATAAAGTTGCCAGATTATAGAAGGTTATTGCTGATAAATTTAACTGTTTAATTATAAATCTTTATTAAGACTTATATTTTCTATTTTGTAGATATCAACTTTGCAAGTTGTATAAAGAACTATTTCTATTATTAAATTGTGGGTTTATTATTAAATTTTAATTATAAACACATAATGATAATCTTTTATTATTTTACACTTTTGGAGATACTCAATCTACCATCAAAGCCTGTATTTTTTATCTTATTCACTATGTGTTGTTTGATACATGAGCACTCTTCGATTTCCATTGGTATCACTTCTTTCTATATCTTTTTCTTGTCTACAATATACCACTAAAAAGCACATATTGCAAGTAAATAATATCAGTATAAATTTGTGTAAAATACTTATTGACTTGTATATATAAAAGATATATAATGATAAATGTGAGAATATAAAAGGCGATAAAAGGGAATAACAATAAATGTGATTTTCAGAGATAAGTCGGTTGGTGCAAGACTTAATTTACTTTATTGAGAGCCACCCTTTTGCTCAAGGCGAAATAAGTCTTGCGTTAATGCAGCGTTAATGCATATAAAGTGACACACCTTTATTTTGGGGTGTGTAATTTGGGTGGTACCACGGTTTGTTTAATCGTCCCTTGGATTTGTTCCAAGGGACTTTTTGTTTTTTATATAATCACACAATAAATAGTATAAAATATTATTTTATAAATCTATTAAGAGGTGAATGTAAAATGGAATGGACATCATTGAATGACCTTAGAGAGAAATTTCTTTCTTTTTATCAAAAGAAAGGCCATAACAGACTTGGCTCTTTCCCACTTATCCCACAAGATGATAACAGCTTGTTGCTTATAAACTCAGGTATGGCTCCACTTAAAAAATATTTTATGGGTCAGGCAACAATGCCAGGTAACCGTGCAACAACATGTCAAAAATGTATAAGAACACCAGATATAGAAAGAGTTGGTATCACTGCTCGTCATGGTACTTTCTTTGAAATGCTCGGTAACTTCTCCTTTGGCGATTACTTTAAAGAAGAAGCAACAACTTGGGCATGGGAATTTCTTACAGAAGAATTGCAAATTCCAAAAGAACTTCTTTATGTTACAGTTTATGAAGATGATGATGAAGCATGGGATATATGGGTAAACAAAAGAGGTGTTGACCCAACTCATATGAAACGCATGGGTAAAGAAGATAACTTCTGGGAAATTGGTTCAGGCCCATGTGGCCCATGTTCCGAAATCTACTTTGACCGTGGTGAAAAATACGGTTGTGGTAGTCCAGACTGTGGTGTAGGCTGTGAATGTGACAGATTTATTGAAATTTGGAACCTTGTTTTCACACAGTTTATTTCAGATGGTAAAGGCAACTACGAAAGAATGCAAAAAGGTAACATTGATACAGGTATGGGTCTTGAAAGACTTGCTTGTGTTATGCAGGGCGTTGACAATATGTTTGAAGTTGATAGCATTGCAAATGTCATTAAAGAAGTAGAAAGAATTTCTGGTATTAAATATAAAGAAAATGCAAAAACAGATATTTCTGTTCGTGTTATTACAGACCATATCAGAAGTACTGTATTTATGATTTCTGATGGAGTTATCCCAAGTAACGAAGGAAGAGGTTATGTTCTTCGTCGTTTACTTCGTCGTGCTGCTCGTCATGGCAGAATGATTGGCATAAAAGATATGTTCCTTAACGAACTTTGTGATACAGTTATTGAAGAAAGCAAAGCAGCATATCCAGAATTGGAAGAAAACAGAGAATATATCAAAAAAGTTATTCTTACCGAAGAAGAAAGATTTAACAAAACAATTGACCAAGGTATGAGTATTCTTTCTGGTCTTATTGATAATATTGAAAAAACAGCTACAAACGCAAAAGGAAAAATCCTCTCTGGTATTGAAGCATTTAAACTTAACGATACATTTGGTTTCCCATTTGACCTTACAAAAGAAATTTTGGAAGAACATGGTATAGGTATTGATGAAGATGGATTTAGGAAACATCTTAAAGAACAAGCAGACAGAGCAAGAGAAGCACGTAAAAAGAACAATAATGTTAGCTGGGCTGATGACTTGTTTAAATCTCTTGAACTCAAACCAACAGAATTTAAAGGTTATACAGAATTAAAATCTGATTGTAATATTATTGCACTTGCATATGATGGAGAATTTTGTGATGTAGTTTCTGTTGATGATGAACCAAAGGAAGAAGTACTTGTAGTACTTGATAAAACACCATTCTACGCTGAATCAGGTGGACAAGTTGCAGATACAGGTATTATTGAAACAGAAACAGCAACATTAAAAGTTTTTGATTGTCGTAAAACAGGCAAAGGCTTCTATGTACACACATGTACACTTGAAAAAGGTTTTGTAAAAGTTATGACAAAAGCAACAGCTACTGTTGATGAAGAATTAAGAAAAGCTATTATGAGAAACCACTCATCAGCTCACTTGTTGCAAGCTGCACTTAGAGAAGTTCTTGGTAGTCATGTACATCAGTCAGGTTCTTATGTTGACAGCGAAAGAATGCGTTTTGACTTTACTCACTTTAACGCAGTTACAAAAGAAGAACTTCAAGAAATCGAAATGCTTGTAAACAGAGCAATTCTCTCATCTATGGATGTAACAGTACAAGAAATGTCTATTGATGAAGCTAAGAAAACAGGTGCTATGGCACTGTTTGGAGAAAAATATGGCGACAAAGTTAGAGTTGTTAAAATGGGTGACTTCTCAACAGAATTCTGTGGTGGTACTCATGTAAGCAACACAGCAAACCTTGGTTTGTTCAAAATTATTTCTGAATCAAGTGTTGCAGCAGGTGTAAGAAGAATTGAGGCTGTAACAGGTGCAGGCGTTCTTAAACTTATAGAAGAAAAACAGAAACTTATAGACGATTCTGCTAAGAACCTTAAACTTGCAAATAGCAACGAACTTTCTGCAAAAGTATCAGCAATGGTTCTTGATGCAAAAGTTATGCAGAGCGAAATTGACCACCTTAAATCTGAAATTGCAAAAAATCAGATTAAAGGTTTGTTTGAAAATCCAGTTGAAGTTGCTGGTATAAAAATTTATACTGGTTACTTTGGTGGTACATCAAGTGACGCACTTAGACAAATGGGCTTTATGGTAAGAGATAAAGACGATAATGCAGTTGCAGTTCTCTGTGGCGAAGCTAATGGCAAAGTAACCATTGCTGCTGCTTGTGGTAAAACTGTTATCGAAAGAGGTATCAAAGCAGGAGCACTTGCTAAAAATGTTGCTGCAATTACAGGTGGTTCTGGTGGTGGCAAACCAGACTTTGCAATGGCTGGTGCAAAAGATATAACAAAAGTTGATGAAGCTTTGGCACAAGTTCCACAAATTATCAAAGAAATGCTCTAATATTTATTAAGTATTTGATTTAATTTAAAAGCTGCCGTATAATATATACTATACGGCAGCTTATTTTATTTATATTATAAGCTATAAATTATAAAGAAAGAGAGGATAAAATATGGATTGTTTATTTTGTAAAATATCTAATAAAGAAATACCATCAACTGTTGTGTATGAAACAGATGATGTAATTGCTTTTAACGATATTACCCCACAAGCACCTGTTCATATAGTTATTATTCCAAAACATCATATTTCTTCTCCAGCAGATATAACAGCAGAAAACTGCGATATTGCTGGTAAAATGTTTTTAGCTGCAAGTGAAATTGCCAAAAAACTTAATTTAGAAAAAGGATTTCGTATTGTATCAAACTGTGGTGAAGATGGTGGACAAACTGTACAGCATTTGCATTTACATTTACTTGCACAAAGAAGTCTTGCATGGCCTCCAGGCTGATGAAGAGAATAGATAGACCACTTGCAATAATCGGATATACATTTTTTATATTTGCTAGTTTATCATTGTCAATGCCAAAGGAGTATTTATATATTCTTTTGGCATTTATTGTTTTTTTGGACATTATTCATTTACATACAATTAAAAGGTATAGCAGATATTTATTATTGATAATAATTACTTCTTTTGCTGCTGTAATTTATACACAAATATATACGGATATATATCAAAAAAATATAAATAAAATATCAAATAATTTAGCTCAATATACTGGATATGTATATAGTATAAATAATGCTGATAGTACAAATTATACTATTATGTTGATAGATGAAGAACTAAAAGAAACTTTTGCCGTTTCTACATATTATAAGGGAAAACTTGATATTGGGGATATTGTTGAGATAAAGGGTGAGTTTACACCTTTTAAAAGAGATAAATATTTATATAGTAATTATGCAAAAGATATAAAAGGTTTTGTTAAAATAAAATCTGTAAGTATTTTGGAAAATACCAAAGTAAAAACATTGAGATATAATGCAATGATGTTTAAAAATAAACTGATAAATAATATTTTTGAGTTGTATCCAAGTGATATTGTACCAATAGTAAGTGGTATAGGATATGGAGATAAGCACACTCTTTCAAATGAAATAAAAAGTTTATTTTTATCAGCTGGCATATCACATACTTTAGTTGTTTCAGGATTTCATATTTCAATAATAGTGTTTACACTATCAAAAATTGTAGGTATTATACCTATAAACAAAAAGATAAAAAATCTTATAATTTCAATATTTATAATTATGTATATCTATATGATAGGCTTTACACCTTCAATTATAAGAGCAGGTATGATGACGGTGATAATGCTGTTGCTTTCAAGTTTTAAAAAAGAGTGTGATTCTATAACAACACTTGCTTTAATAGGTCTTGTTTGTGTTTTACAAAATCCATATTTATCAAGAGATATAGGAGCAATGCTTTCATACAGTGCAAGTATTGGACTTATATTATCATGTATATGGATGGAAAATAAACATTGGAATGATATAATCAAATTGTTGTTTTCAAGTACTATGGCGATAATATGTATGATGCCTGTATTGGCACTTGCAGGAATGAATATAACATTGCTTTCGCCAGTGTATAATCTTTTGTTTATGCCTTTGGTTTCAGCAATATGTGTGTTATCTGTAATAACGCCAATATTAAAAATAATTCCTGTATTGGACTTGTTTACAAGTGTTTTGGTATTTGTAAATAAATCTATTATTGAAACATTTATTTCAATTTTAAAATTTATAGATAAACACTGTAATTTTGCTCTTATAAATCTTGGACACCCAATGTTTATGGCGATTATACTTACTGCAATTGTTGCTATTTTCACGTCAATATTTTTATTTAAAACTGTTAGAACAAAGAAAATTTTTGTTCTAATTATTTTAATTTGTTCGGTTATATGCTATAATTTTATGAATTATAATATTGTAAATGTAACAGCTTTTGATTCCGGAAAAGGTGTTTCTTTTCAAATTTCAGCAAGAGGAAAAGAATATTTAATCCTATCAGAAACAATAGGGCTAAAAGAAGCAACGAAAAGGCTTAAATATGTAAATGCCTCTAAATATGATAATATATATTATTGTAAAGATAAATTTAATAAATATTCTTATTTATCAGAAATATCTAAAAAAGAAACTGATGTTAAAGAAAGTACCACATATTATGAAGATATGTTTATACTGAAAAGTGAAATTGAAGATAATGCTAAAAAATTTGTTATTTCAGTTGGAAAATGTGATATAGCATTTGGACATGGAGAGGTTGTTGTGGGTTCAAATACAGAATATTATTTCCTTGGTAATGATAAAGCAAAAAGAATATATGCACACAATATGTACTTTTTTGATAATATACCTGAATGGATTAAAACTGATAATGTTTATCAGCTGACATCTGATTGTAAGATAAAGATAAATATTAAAACAGGAAAGCATAAAATAGTAAAGGATGTGTTTAATTTTGGCTATTAGTTATAAAAT
>JAHHUE010000007.1 GCA_020024155.1 Oscillospiraceae bacterium
GTGCTTGATAGGTCAGAAATATTGTTAAAATTATTGAAATTATAGGCATGAATATGTTGTGATTTTCAATATAAAATTGAATTTATGCGTATTTTAATAGAGATATTGCAGATAGCGTGCTAATAGCTCAAAATATACCGTTAAAACTATTGAAAAGATAATGGTGAATATGTTTTGCTGTTTAATATATAAAAGTTAAAAATAGAGCCTATATATCGATAAATGTATAGTTATAATTTAATATAAAAAGCAGTCTATATAGACTGCTTTTATTTTTATACTAACTATTAAATTAAAGTGGTCGTTATTATCGATAAAAGAAAATTTACTTAAAACTTTATTATTCGTAGATAAATAGTATACCATATTTTAATAAACCACTATTAAAAAAATATAGTGGTTTATGTTACAACAATAAATTAAAATTGTTGTTCTAAATAATATATTCTATTGTAATATTGGCAAGTTGATATTTAGTTTTATTAAAGTTTTTTGATTTTGCTGTTATAATATAATCTCTTATATCATCATAACCCAATGGAGTTTTACCTTTAACTTTTTCTATTTTTGATATATAAGTACAATCTTTTAATTGTAAAATTAGATTTACAATCAAATTTGGCAAGTGTTCAATATTAAAATCATCTTCAAATACAATTTCACCATGGGTGTCGGATGAAACTAAATTATTTCTATGCTTATTAAAAATAAAACATTCATTGCACCAATATAAGTGTACACAGTCTGTACCATATAATGAAAAGAAGAAATCTTCTTGTTTACCATCTAATATAAATGTTACCCAATTTTTTTCGTTTTGTTCTATTATAAGTTTTTCTTTGAAAATAGGTTTTAGTAAGTTTTTGTATTTTATTTTTAGTTCACATATATCCATAAAATCTTTCCAATATTTTATTTGTAATTTTATATATTAGTTATTTGTGTAATGTGTTTTAGAATATAATAATTATGAATAGTTAAATGATTTACATATTTTGTCAGCCTTTGTTTGTTACAAATAAACTTTTTATTTATAAATTATATAACTTATTTTTCAATTAAAATTTGGAGTTCTGTTATGTACTCGTTTATATCAGATGAGGAATGAATATCTATCCAGATTAGCTCTAAGAAATCTCCGGATAGTTTTATATTATGGTCTTTGGCGTATGATAAAAGTTTTTGTGTCCATTCATTACTATGTTCGTAAACACCAGAATAACTGACAGATAAATAACTTCCCTCAGGTAAAGCATACTCTCCAGTATCGTCTATAACGAAAACCGATTTATATTCAAGAGTAGACAAACTGGTCTTATTTATAGGAATGATTGTTCCTATTTGATTATTACCTATTATATAAAGATTTTCTTTATCTGTATTTATAAGTTTTTTAATTAAAATATCCATTTCAAATTCATTTGAATAACCGTCTGGTGTAGAACGATATTTGCGCTTTGGATATGGTCTTATAACAATTTTATTTAAGGGCAATTCTTTTGCTTTTTGTATAGTATTAATTCTTTTTTCAACATTTGATTGAAGTTTTTCTAAATATTTAAGTTTATTGTTTATAGCATTTTGCTCATCTTCAAGCAGTTTAAGCGTTGATTGTACATTGTGACATTCAAGATATTCTTTAACTTGTTCCATACTAAATTCAAGTTCTCTTAAATCTCTAATAACATTTAGACGCCATATATCATTTACACTATAAAGACGATAACCACTTTCTGAGCGTTTTGGACTTATTATCCCTATTTCTTCATAATACCTTAGGGAATCTACACCTATATTATATAATTTTGAAATTTCTCCGATTTTAAAATACTTTTTCATTATGGTAAACACCTTCCTATTGACTCTAGTATTATACCATAGTTTATACTTATTAACAAATGTGCAAGAAAGGTTTTAAAAATGTATAACAATTGCGAAGATAAAGTAAATAAAAAAATAAATTTTAATATATTGGACTATTTTATTCCAGAAAAAATAAAAGTTAGCTCTTGTGTGATTGCAATAGCAAGTAGTGCTTTATTGGCTTTTGGATTGTATAATGTTCACTCAATTTCAGGTGTAACCGAAGGTGGAGTTTTGGGACTTACGCTTTTGTTGGAATATTGGTTTAATATTTCTCCGGCAGTATCCGGTTTTGTATTAAATACATTATGTTACATTATGGGGTGGAAGTTATTAGGTAAAGAATTTATATTTTACTCTTTTATCGCATCGTCAGGATTTTCTATATCTTATGGTATATTTGAAATGTTTGACCCAATGTTTCCACAACTGGCAGAAATGCCTTTATTGGCAGCTTTAATAGGGGCAATATTTGTAGGTGTCAGTGCTGGTTTATGCGTTAGAATAGGGGGCGCTCCAGGTGGAGATGACGCTTTGGCTATGAGTATAGCAAAAGTTACAAAAATGGATATTCAATGGGCATATATGCTATGTGATATAGTAGTTTTAGGATTGTCTTTAACTTATATTCCTATCAATAAAATTATATATTCACTTATAACTGTTACTATATCAGGGCAACTAATAGGTTTAATGCAGAAAATAAAATTTAACAATTAAAAAAATGACACTCAATTCAATTTTGAGTGTCATTTAATTATTTTATATATTAAATGTTGTTTGTATTATTGACTTTTTTAAAACCTAATGTTTGTGGAAAATATTTTTCGATAAATTTGTATACCTGAACACCAATAATTACAAACAAAACTGCTAACATAAGTGCTTGTCCCTGAGTTTCAGAGTGAATGGTAAATCCCAACATACTTGCAAATGTATAAACAAATCGGTCAATAGCTAACTGCAAGCAACAAATTATAAGACTGGCTTTTCCTAAACTTTGCATTGGTTTTACATCTTGAATAAGAATTGAAATCATTGAAAAAAGATATATGCCCACAAAAGCATAGAATGATGTGACAACAACAAGAACCATATAAATGCTTGGAATACCTGCTAAATCAAGAAGATAAGTGTATCCGTATTGGTGCAAAAGGTAAGAAAGCACAATTGATACAGCCATTAAAAGTGCAGGCCATACTTTTTTGAAAATAAGAGTTGGGTTTCTAGACAATGAGTTAAGGAAATCTGAACAAACATCACCAACACAGTAATATATAAGAAATCTTACAGCATTATCTATACCCCAAGGGAGCATATTGCCTTCACTAAAAATTCTAAATACAAATGAAATTATAAAGCATAAAGCTAATCTAGCCCATTTATTTTTTACAAATTTTAAAATTATTTGGTAATAAATACCCAAAATAAAAAGACATGGTAAAAACCATAAGGTTATTGCAAATAATTTTATCCTATATCCATATAATAGCTGTAATACAAGATTTGTTGGAGAAAATACTTCATCTGTATCAATGAGAAATTTTACAAGCATTGCAAATGCCCCATAAACAAAATATGGAATCATAAGTCTTTTAAATCGTAATTTAATGTATTCACCAATAGGCCTGTCTTTCTGCTTTGAAACTGTTACACCAGAGGCAAAGAAAAATGCCTGAACCATAAAAGTGAACACATAAGCACCAAATTTATCTCCACCATTAAGATGCGCATATATAATAAAAAATATGCAGAAACCTTTTAAAACATCAAGCCAAGGATATCGAATAGATTTATTTTTCAAGTTTTATCAGCTCCTAATTATAATTTATAAATTATTTTATCATAGTATTATTAGTAAAGCAAACAAAAGGTATATGCCAAAATTGACATATACCTTTTTATGTATTTAACTTATGACAGCAGCAGTTACACTGATTTCGACTAGAAAAGCAGGTGAGGCAAGAGCTGCTTCAACACAAAGTCTAGCTGGCTCGTTGTCTTGACTTACCCACGCGTCCCAAACACTGTTCATCTCTCTAAACATACTCATATCTTTAAGATAAATTGATGCTGAAAGAATATGATGCTTATCACTTCCGTATCTTTCTAAGATAGTTTCAATTTTTTCAAGAATTTCTTTTGTTTGCTGTTTAACATCTCCACCTGGGTTTGAACAAATCTGACCAGTGAGATATAAAACTCCATTGTGTTCAACGACATTTGAGTATCTTCCGTTACTTTCAAATCTTCGTATAGACATTACAACCTCCGGATATATTGTATTTGTTAATAAAGGTCAAGTTCATTATCCCGTTCAAAGGTTATATATTCTGGTTTAGTCTTGCTACGATAAATGTTTATTAAAGTTCCAAGAGCTAAAAAAGCTACTGCAAATTTTGCCATGAGTTTAAAGAATTTCATAATAACCTCCAATTTTTGTTTTTAAATTTTAATAATTTAGTATTACAAATTCCTGCATAGCATAGCACTTTGATAAAGAATTGTGTTCATTATCAGGAAAAAGACAAGCATAATCAGGTGTTTGCAAAAATATTTTGTATAAGTTTAATGTAATTATACTTTTTTCTTTAATAAAGGTATCAAAAAAGTTTTTGATAAATGCTTTGGAAATAGTTAATTCACCACACCAATAATATCCTTGTTGGTCATTTGCTTTGAATGAATGATATGAAATATCATCACCCAAACAAGAAAGTTCTTTTTTATCACCATTGTCTTTTACAAGATATATATGATTTATACCATCAATACCAAACTCAATGTCAATATAATCTGAAATTTTTTCAGGATTAAGATTAAAACAAAGCTCTAAATCTTGTTTTCCTTGTGTATCTTTTTCAAAACAATATGTGCATATTTTAAAATTATTGTTGTGAACATACTGTTTTAGATATGTAAATATCATACAATCTTCTTTATCAGTATAGTAATTTGTCAATTTAAAAGCACTTTGTGCATCCCATTCTATATTATTTGGTGATGAATATATAATTCTTTGCAATTTTGTACCTCAGTTTTATTAAAATATATAGTAAACTTTTACATATTTATAGTATACCACACAAAATAAAAATTCACACACATAATATATATATTTTACAAATTTTTAACAGCTTTTATATATGTAACACTTAAATGTTAAAAAATAAACAAATAGTAAAATATGTAAGTTTACAACATATATTGTTAAAAATCAAGTGAAATCTAAAAAATTTTAATGAAAATTGTATTTTATCTATTGAATTATGTTAACAAAAATGTTACAATTTAAAATCGATAAAATAGGCTTTAGAGAAAATAAGTCGTTGAATGGAGGATTATATAGTGGCAGTATTTAAAAAACTTGTTCGCAGTGCAAGTGGTGCAAAAGTTCCACACAATAAAAACACTGAGAACATAGAAACTGTAAAAATGCCAGTTCCTGCTAGAGTTCATATTGCTATGAGTCAACACATTGGCGCTCCAGCTAAAGTTGTTGTTAAAAAAGGCGATGAAGTTAAAGTAGGGACAGTAATTGGCGAAGCAACCGGTGTAATTTCCGCTTGCATTCATTCTTCTGTATCAGGTAAAGTTTTTGCAGTTGAAGAAACATTATTCCCTAATGGACAGAAAACACAAACTGTTGTTATTGACACAGATGGTGAACAAACTGTTTGTGAAAGTGTTAAAGCTCCAGAGGTTACAGATTATGCAAGTTTTATAGAAGCAGTTAAAACTTCCGGTCTTGTTGGTCTTGGTGGTGCAGGTTTCCCAACAAATGTAAAACTTGCTCCTAAAAATTTGAATGAAATTGATACTTTGATTATCAATGCCGCAGAATGTGAACCTTACATAACAGCTGATTACCGAGAAATTATCGAAAATGGTGCTGACGTTATTGAAGGTACAAAACTTGTTAAAAATTACCTTAATATCGCAAAAGTTATTATCGGTATTGAAAAAAACAAACCAGCAGCTATTTCTAAAATGAAAGAACTTTGCAGAGGTCTTGACGGTTTTACTGTTTTGGAATTACCAAGCGTTTATCCACAAGGTGCTGAAAAAGTTATTATCGAAACTGCAACAGGCAGAGAAATTCCAGAAGGTGCTTTACCAAGCTCAGTTGGATGCATTGTTATGAATGTTTCTTCTGTTGGCTTTGTTGCTAGATATATGAAAACAGGTATGCCTTTGACAACTAAACGCATTACTGTTGATGGTGATGCTATCAATGAACCTAAGAATGTTGAAGTTGTTATTGGTACTACAATTAAAGATGTTATTGAATTCTGTGGCGGTTACAAAACAGAAGCTGGCAAAATTATTTTGGGTGGACCAATGATGGGTACAGCTGTTATCAGTGATGAAATGCCAATCATCAAACAAAATAATGCTATTACTGTATTTAGTAAAGAAAAATCAGTTCTTGCGCCTATAAATGCTTGTATCCGTTGTGGCAGATGTGTTAGCGCATGTCCGATTGGACTTTCACCAGTAGAAATTGCTTTGGCATTAGCTGGAAAAGATGAAGATGAATTGAAAGATTTGTCTGTTAACTTATGTATGGATTGTGGAAGCTGTTCATTTGTATGTCCAGCAAAACGCCCAGTTTCTCAGACAATGAAAGAAGCAAAAGATTTTTTAAGAAAGGCGGCAAAATAATATGAAATTGACAGTATCATCCGCTCCTCATATTACAGGCAAAGATTCAAGCCGCTCTATAATGCTTGATGTAATCATTGCTATGATTCCTGCAATTATTGCATCTGGTCTTATCTTTGGACCTAGAGCAATCATGCTTATAGCTGTTACAGCTGCTGCTTGCGTAGGTTTTGAATTTTTGTATCAGAAACTTATGAAATTACCTTGCACAGTTGGAGATTTATCTGCTGTTGTTACTGGTATTCTTTTGGCATTTAATATGCCATCTACAATGCCATTTTGGATGGCGATTATCGGCTCATTCTTTGCAATCGTTGTTGCAAAACAACTTTTCGGTGGTATAGGTTTTAACTTCGTTAACCCTGCTATCGCTGCAAGAATTATCCTTGCTACTTCATTTGCAAGCCAAATGACAAACTTTGTTTTCCCAAAATCAAGCAGTGATGCTATTGCATCTGCAACTCCACTTTCTGCTGGTCTTACAGGTTCTTATCCATATATGGATATGTTCCTTGGTACAACAGGTGGTGTTCTTGGCGAAACAAGTGCTGTTGCATTGCTCATCGGTTTTGCATATCTTTTAATTAAAAAAGTTATCAGCCCAGCAATTCCACTTACATATATTGGTACAGTTGCAGTTTTTGCCCTTATATTTGGACAAGACCCACTTTTCCATGTTCTTGGTGGTGGTTTGCTTCTCGGTGCTATCTTTATGGCAACAGACTATGTAACAAGCCCTTACACACTTAAAGGTAAAATCGTATTCGGTTTCTTCCTTGGCCTTATCACAATGGCAATTCGTGTGTTTGGTTCTATGACAGAAGGCGTTTCTTACGCTATTCTCATTATGAACTTGCTTGTTCCATACATCAATAAACTTACAAGACAACGACCATTAGGTTATATTAAAACTAAAAAGAACGCAGGAGGTAAGAACTAATGAAAAAATCTAACTCCGTGTGGAATGAAATGCTCAAACCAGTTGTAGTTTTGACAGTTATTTGTATTGTTGTTTCAGCAGCTTTGGCTGGTGCAAACAGCATTACAGCTCCTATAATTGCTAAAAATGCAGCTTTGGCAGCTGATGCATCAAGAATTGAACTTTTGCCAGAAGCAACAGACGGTTTTGACTCTGTTGAAATTCAAATGGAAGGTATAACAGAAATGCACAAAGCTAAAAATGGTGCTGGATATGTTATCTCTTGCCAAGGCAGTGGTTACGGTGGACCAATTAAAATTATGGTTGCTTATGACAATGATGGTACTATCGTTTCTGTTAAAATTCTTGAATTATCTGAAACACCAGGTGTTGGTGACAGAGTTCAAACAGACCCTTCATTCCTTGCTCAGTTTGTCGGCATAAATGGTGAACTAAAAAAAGGTGATAATGTAGATACTATTTCTGGTGCTACAATTTCTTCAACTGCAACAATCGAAGCTTTGAATGCAGCTCACAAAGCATTTAACGAAAAAGCAAAAGGTATTGTTGTTGAAGAACTTACATTTGAAGACCAAGTTGCTCAATACTTTGGTAATATGACTGCTCTTGAAGTAACACACGAAGATGTTCTTGAAGCTTATACAAGCGATAAAGGTACAGTTCTTGTTACAGAAGGCAATGGTAATGGTATTATTGGTACAGAACATCCATCAGGTGTTGCTCTTAAAGCTTATGTATCATTTGACGAAACTGGCGTTATTACAGGTGTAATGTTTGATGCAGAAGCAAGTGAAACAAAAGGTCTTGGCACAAAAGTTGCTGAAGAAGATTACATAAATAAATTTGTTGGTGCAACAGACGGCGAAGGTGCTGATATTCTTGCTGGTGCAACATACTCTTCAAAAGGCGCTAAAGAAGCTGTAAACAAAGCAGCAGCTGCATTTGCAGCAATCAATGGTTAAGGAGGAAATATATAATGGAAAAGAAAAATAATAAGCTTTCTCTCGTAACCAAAGGCTTTATCAAAGAAAACCCTGTTCTCAAACTTGTTTTGGGTACTTGTCCAACTCTTGCAGTTACATCTTTGGCTTTTAACGGTCTTGGTATGGGTCTTGCTGCAACATTCGTTCTTATATGTTCAAATACAGCTATTTCTGCTCTCAGAAAAGTTATTCCAGATAAAGTTAGAATTCCTGCTTACATAACTGTTATTGCAGGCTTTGTAACAATTGTTCAAATGCTTGTTAAAGCATATTTGCCAGAATTGGACTCTGCTCTTGGCGTTTTCCTTCCACTTATCGTTGTTAACTGTATTATTTTGGGACGTGCAGAAATGTTCGCTTCTAAAAACACAGTTCTCGATTCAGCTTTGGATGGTCTTGGTATGGGTCTTGGCTTTACATTTGCTCTTACTCTTATGGGTATTGTTAGAGAACTTCTCGGTGCAGGTACAGTATTCGGTTTTGTTGTTACTAAAAACCTCTGGCAGCCAATTGGCTTCTTTACATCTGCTCCTGGTGGATTCTTTGTATTCGGTATGTTTATGGCTTTGGCTGTTAAACTTGAAATCGCAAAAGCTCCAAAAGATGGTTCTTGCGGTGGCGGTTGCATAGGTTGTAAAATGGCATGTGCTTCTGCTAAAAAAGAAGACAACGAAGGAGGTAACGCATAATGGCAATGAGATTAGCTGCTATATTCTTTAGCATGGTGTTGGTTAACAACTATGTTTTGGTAAAATTCTTGGGTATCTGTCCATTCCTTGGCGTTTCCAAAAAATTGGACTCTTCTGTTGGTATGTCCCTTGCTGTTACATTTGTTATGCTTATGGCAACAGCTGTTACATGGCCAATATACACATTCTTACTTATTCCTAATGACCTCACTTACCTTAGCACTATAACATTTATTCTTGTTATAGCTTCTTTGGTACAGTTGGTTGAAACTATTCTTAAAAAATATATCCCAGCTCTTCATAAATCTTTGGGTGTTTATCTCCCACTTATCACAACAAACTGTTCTATCCTCGGTGTTACATTGCTTAACGTTGAATCAGGATACAACTTTGCTGAAAGTATGATTGCTTCACTAGGTGCAGGTATCGGCTTCCTTATTGCTATGGTTATCTTTACTGGTGTTAGAAGTAGAGTTGAACAGGCTAAACCACCAAAATGCTTTGAAGGCTTGCCAATAACATTGGTTTCAGCTTCATTTGTTGCTCTTTCCTTTACAGGTTTCGGCGGCATTATTGAAAGCATTTTCGGTGCAATTTAAGGAGGGGCAATTATGGATATTATGACAACAGTTATTATCGTTACAGTAATTGGCCTTATTGCAAGTGTAGTATTGGTAGTTGCTTCTAAAGTAATGTACGTTTACGAAGACGAAAGAATTGGTCAGGTTGCTGGTTGTTTGCCGGGTGCAAACTGTGGTGCTTGTGGTTACGCAGGTTGTTCTGACTATGCAAAAGCTATTGTTGAAAAAGGTGCTGAAATTACTAGATGTGTTCCTGGTGGTCAAGGTGCTATTGATGCAGTTGGTAAAGTTATGGGCGTTTCTGCTTCAGCAGGCGTTTCTAAAAAAGCAGTTGTTAAATGTCAAGGTTATACTTGCAACACAGGTAAAAAATATGATTACCAAGGTGTTTCAACATGTGCTGCTGCTGCAAAAATGTTTGGTGGACCAGGTGACTGTGCTTATGGCTGTCTTGGTTTTGGTGACTGTGTGAATGTTTGTCCATTTGGCGCAATCCAAATTGTTGATGGCGCTGCAAGAGTTATTCACGAAAAATGTACAGGTTGTGGCGCTTGTTCTAAAGCATGTCCAAAACTTATTATTGATATTATTCCTGATGGTGCTAAACCAGCTGTTCTTTGCAGCAACAAAGACAAAGGCGCACAGACAAGAAAAGTTTGTTCAACAGGTTGTATTGGTTGTATGAAATGTGTTAAAGTTTGTCCAGTTGTTACAGCAGACGAACAAGGCAAAGCAGTTTCCGTTAAAAATAATATTGCATCAATTGACCAAGAACTTTGTATCGGTTGTATGCAGTGTGCAAATGAATGTCCAGTTGGTGCAATTGACATTCCAAATTGCAGATAATATATTGTATAATCAAAAATTAAACAGGCTTCCTATCAGAGGCCTGTTTTTATTTATTAAAGTTTATATACTTTTAATATTTAAAGTCATTTTGTCATATATATTGCTCAATTAGTTTTTTTATGGTTTAATATAGTGAGGTAATTTTATAGGATATTTGAGAAAGGAATTATATATTATGGTAACAGCGAAAAAAATATATTCTGTTTTAGATAAAATTATGCCTTTTGAAAGTCAAGAAAAATGGGATAACAGTGGCCTATTGGTAGATTCTAAACTTGAAAGCGAGAAGGTTTTATGTTGCCTTGATGTTACAAATGCTGTGATTGACAGAGCAATAGAAGAAAAATGTAAAATTATTGTTTCTCATCATCCAATTATTTATTCAGCTATTAAATCTATAAGTTCAGATAGCATTTTGTATAGAGTAATTCAAAATAATATAAGCGTTATATCAGCACACACAAATTTTGATAAATATAGATATGGAACCTGCTTTAAGCTGGCAGATTTTTGCGGATTGCATGGAGAAATTGAATACAAGGAACTTGGTTTAATTATTAGCTTATATGAAAATAGCAATTTTGAAGAGTTTTTAACAAAAATAAAAAGTAATGTTGAAATTCCAGTACAATATGTAAAAGGAAATGATTTAATAAAAAGAGTTTTCGTTATTGGTGGAAGTGGAAAAGGAATGGCAGAGGAAGTTATTTCTTATAACTGTGACTGCCTTTTAACTGGTGAAAGTGGATATCATGATATGCTGGACTTAAAAGAAAAGGGAATAAGTACAGTTTGCCTTGGACATGATGAAAGCGAAAAGATTTCAGTTGAAACATTAGCTAACATTATAAAAAATGAATTTGGAGAAATTGAAGTAAATACTTTTATTGAAAAAGGTATTACACAATATGTATAATTACTGATATTGTAATGGAGGAAATAAATGGCATTAGACGCAATTACATTGTCTCTTTTAGCAAATGAACTCGATAAAGAACTTCAAGGTTCAAGAGTTGATAAAATTCATCAGCCATCAAAAGATGAAATTGTTATGCATATAAGAAAAAGAGATGGAAATATAAAATTACTTATATCTGCAAGAAGTGGTTCTGCAAGGGTTTGTATTACAAAAGAAAGTTTTGAAAATCCACAAACTCCACCATCTTTTTGTATGCTTATGAGAAAATATTTTCAAGGGGCAAAATTTCTTTCTGCCCATAGTATACAAGGCGAAAGAATTATAATGCTTTCTTTTACTGCTACAAGTGAAATGGGTGATACTGTAAATCTTGATTTAGCTGTGGAACTTATGGGTAGATATGCAAATATTGTTGCTATAAATCAAGAGGGCAAAGTTATTGATGCTATGAAACGTGTTGATGCAGATGCATCAAGTGTTCGTCAATTGTTGCCAGGGTTAACATACAAATTACCACCAAATAGAGAAAATCCATATCTTATAACAGAGTCTCAACAAGTATTGGATAAAGTTTTTTCATTTGATGCACCGATAAATACAGCTTTTATGAAAAATACTTTGGGAATAGGTCCAGTTATTGCAAGAGAAATTGCTTACAGAGCAGTTGGCAATAAAGAAGTATATGCTAATTATCTTGATGAGATGCAAAAGTGCTCTGTTATTTCAGTGGTTGGTCAAGTTTTAGAATATTATAATAATCCTTGTTATACAACAGTATTTGATATTGACGGAAAACCAAGCGAGTTTAGCTTTATGCCACTATTACAGTATGGTGAGCTTGAAACTAAAAATTATGAAAGCTTAAATGTTTTACTTGATGAATACTATGCAAAAAAAGATAAAGCAGAAAGACTTCGTCAAAAAGGTAAAGACTTACACAAATTAGTGCAAACACTCACTGAAAGAACTCAAAGAAAACAAGTTGCAAGACAAGAAGAATTACTTGAAAGTCAAGACAGTGAAAAATATAAAATTTATGGAGAACTTTTGACAGCTAATCTCTGGCAACTTGAAAAAGGAATGAGCAGTATTACAGTTCTTAATTATTATACTAATGAAAATATAACAATTCCTTTGGATACCAGATATACAGGAAATCAAAATGCTCAGAAATACTATAAAGAGTACAAGAAAAAACAGACAGCTGTTAAAATGCTCACTGACCTAATAAAGCAAGGTGGGATTGAACTTGAATATCTTAAAACTATTTCGTATTCTGTTCAAGAAGCAGAAAATGAAAGCGAATTGATGGCAATTAGAAGTGAACTTCATTCCACTGGATACATAAAATATTATAAACAAAGAGATAAAAAACAAAAAGCTCAAGATTTTATAAGATATATATCTTCTGATGGTTTTTTAATCCTTGTTGGTAGAAATAATCTGCAAAATGATAAGCTTACTATGAAAACTGCAAGAGGAAAAGATTTATGGTTCCATACCAAAAAAGCTCCAGGCAGTCATGTTGTTGTTATAAGTGAGGGAAAAGATATTCCACTTAGAACTCAAAATGAAGCAGCTATGCTTGCAGTATATCATTCAAGCTTAAAAGATTCTTATAAAGTTGAAATAGATTACACATTTGTTAAAAATATAAAGAAAACAAATGACCTTAAACCAGGTATGGTTATCTATGATACTTATGAAAGTACAGCAATAACACCAGATATGGAAGTTATTAAAAATCTTAGAAAAACTTAAAATAATAAACTATCAATAAAATATGTAAAATATATAGATAGAATGATTTAAAATAGTTCTATCTATATATTTATTTATAGTTTTAATATAATATTATTTTAATCGTTAAAATATACAAAAATTTATATATTTTTTATATGTTAAATGTTTATTTATACAAAAATAAAAAAATCTAAAAAAAATATAAAAAATACTTGCATTTTTATGAGTTTTATTGTATCATAATTAAGCGACTGCGAAGAAGAGCGTTGATACGGGAGGTTGCCACAGTATATTGTGGGTTTTTCCGTTGAGTATGTCCGATCTTTGAACCGGGCGACAAAATATTGAATGCAAAGGGTGTATGACCAATTTTGGTCCACTGGCCTTTAACTTTGTGATAAGAAAGCCATAGGGCTATATCCGGGAGAAACTGCTGGGCGGTTTACCGGTTTTTATCATAGAAGTAAGCGAAACACCCGGCACGGTGTTCAATAAGTTGTTTACCGCCGCTAAGCAAAAAAACAAAAATATTTAAGGAGGCGTTAAAATGGCAGTCAAAGAAAAAATCAGAGTAAGACTTAAAAGTTATGATCATCAATTGATTGACGCAGCAGCTGAAAAAATTGTTGAAACAGCAAAGAGAACAGGTTCTAGAGTTTCTGGTCCAATTCCACTTCCAACAGACAAAGAAGTTGTTACAATCCTCAGAGCTGTACACAAATACAAAGACTCTCGTGAACAATTTGAATATCGTACACACAAAAGACTTATCGACATTTTGAAGCCAAGCAACAAAACTGTTGAAGCTCTTACAAGCTTACAGTTGCCAGCAGGCGTAGAAATTGAAATTAAACTCTAATATATAATGCTCATTTAATATTAGAGAACCTCTCAACCGAATCAAGTTGGAGTCATGTTGGCATAGACCAACCAATAACCTAACAGGAGAAAGAATTAAAATGCAAAAAGGAATTATCGGTAAAAAAATCGGTATGACACAGCTCTTTGATGAAAAAGGCATGGTAGTTCCAGTTACAATCATCGAAGCAGGCCCATGTGTTGTAGTACAGAAAAAAACAGTTGAAAACGATGGCTACCAAGCAGTTCAGCTCGGTTATGGCGAAGTTAAGCTCAGCCGTCTTTCAAAACCAGCTAAAGGTCATTTTGACAAAGCAGGCGTTGCTCCAAAGAAAACTTTGAGAGAATTCCGTTTTGAAAATATTGACGAAATCAACGTAGGCGACATTATCAAAGCTGACGCTTTCGTTGCAGGCGATAAGGTTGACGCTTGCGGCATCAGCAAAGGTAAAGGTTATGCTGGTACAATTAAACGTTGGAACAACCACTCATTGAAAGCATCACACGGTACAGGCCCTGTTGCTAGACATGCTGGTTCAAACGGTTCTTGTTCTTCACCTTCCAGAGTATTTAAAGGTAAAAGACTTCCAGGTCACCTTGGTGCTGAAAGAGTTACAGTTCAGAACCTTTCAATCGTAAAGATTGATGCAGAAAACAATCTTATTGCTGTTAAAGGCGCTATTCCAGGCGCTAAGGGCGGTATCATCGTTCTTACAGACAGCGTTAAAGCTTAAGGGAGGAAAACAAGATGGCAAAATTTGATGTTTTAGACATTAACGGTAAAAAAGTTGACACTGTTGAGCTCTCTGATGCTGTATTTGCAGTAACACCTAATGAAAAAGTTATGCACATGGCAGTTGTAAACTTCCTTGCTAACCAAAGACAAGGCACTCAGTCAACATTGACAAGAGCTGAAGTTAGAGGTGGTGGCCGCAAACCATGGAGACAAAAAGGTACAGGCCGTGCACGTCAGGGCTCTATCCGTTCCCCACAGTGGACACACGGTGGCGTAGCACTTGGTCCAAAACCACGTGATTACAGCTACTCTCTTAACAAAAAAGTTAAAAGACTTGCTATCGTTTCCGCACTCAGCGCTAAAGCACAGAGCGGTAACATGGTAATCGTAAATGATTTCGCTGTAACAGATTACAGCACAAAAGCAGTTGTAAAAATGCTTGAAAACATCAATGTTTCTGGTAAAGCATTGCTCGTACAGTCCGTTGCAGATTCAAAGGTTGTTAAGTCAGCAGGCAACATCCCTGGTGTACAAACAACAGTTGCAACATCTATGAATGCTTACGATACAATCAACGCTAAAACATTGGTAGTAAGCCTTGACGCTGCTAAGAAACTTGAGGAGGTATTCGCATAATGAAATTAGCTCAGGATATCATCATCAAGCCTATCATCACAGAAGAAAGCATGAAAGGCGCAGCTGACAGAAAATACACATTCCAAGTTGCTAAAAATGCTAACAAAATTGAAATTGCTAAAGCAGTTGAAGAATTGTTTGGCGTTAAAGTTAGCAAAGTAAACACAATCTCTGTAAACGGCAAATTCCGTCGTCAAGGCAGAACTGGTGGTTACACAGCTTCTTCAAAGAAAGCTATCATCACATTGACAGCAGATTCAAAAGGTATTGAATTCTTTGAAGGTATGAACTAATAAATTTCCGTCTTAATTTATAGGACGTTTTTATGTATGGGAGGCGGCAACGACCGTTTCTCGCAAAAAGACTCATAAGGAGAGTGAACCTAATGGCTATTAAAAAGTTTAAACCGACTACTCCTAGCCGTCGTAATATGACAACTACAGATTATTCGGTACTCTCAAAGGTTGAACCAGAAAGAAGCCTTTTGGAACCTTTGAAACATACAGCTGGCCGTAACAACACAGGCCGCATTACAGTTCGTCACCATGGTGGTGGTAACAGAACAAAATATCGTGTTATCGACTTCAAAAGAAACAAACTTGACGTTGTTGCTGAAGTTCTTACACTTGAATACGACCCAAACAGAAGTGCTTTTATCGCACTTATTCAATATGAAGATGGCGTTAAATCTTACATCATCGCTCCAGATGGTTTGAAAGTAGGCGACAAAGTGGTTAGCAGCGAAAACGCTGACGTTAAACCAGGTAACGCAATGCCAATTTCTTCTATCCCAGTTGGTACAATTATCCACAACATTGAACTTTACCCAGGTAAAGGTGGTCAGCTTGTACGTTCTGCTGGTAACTATGCACAGCTTATCGCTAAAGAAGGCAAATACGGTCTCGTACGTCTTCCATCAGGCGAAACAAGAAATATCCCACTTAACTGCTTTGCAACAGTAGGTCAGGTTTCTAACCTTGATCATGCTAATGTAAACATTGGTAAAGCTGGTAGAAAACGCCACATGGGTTGGAGACCAACTGTTCGTGGTAGTGTTATGAACCCTTGTGATCACCCACACGGTGGTGGTGAAGGTAAATCTCCAGTAGGTCGTCCAGGTCCTGTGACACCTTGGGGTAAACCAGCTCTTGGTTACAAAACAAGAAACAAACACAAAGCATCCGACAAGTTTATTGTTAAACGTCGCAACGGTTAGTAAAGGAGTTAAGATATGGGTAGAAGCGTTAAAAAAGGCCCTTTCATTCAGCCTGTTCTTCTTAAAAGAGTAAAAGAAATGAACAAAGCTGGCGAAAAAAGAGTCTTAAAGACTTGGAGCCGTTCATCTACAATTTTCCCAGATTTTGTAGGTCACACTTTTGCAGTGCATGACGGCAGAAAACATGTTCCAGTTTATGTAACTGAAGACATGGTTGGTCATAAACTCGGTGAATTTGCACCAACAAGAACATACCGCGGTCACGCTGGTTCTAAATCATCTAAATAAGTAAAGGAGATAATCGATTATGGAAGCTAGGGCTTATCTTAGAAATGCCCGCATTTCACCAAGAAAAGTACAGATCGTTCTTGATTTGATCAGAAACAAACCAACAAACGAAGCTGTTGCTATCTTGCAGCACACACCAAAAGCTGCTTGCGAACCTTTACTCAAATTGGTTAAATCAGCTATGGCAAATGCGGAACACAATAATAACATGGACAAAAACAATCTCTACGTAGCAGAATGCTTCGTTACACCTGGTCCAACTCTTAAAAGAGTTATGCCAAGAGCACAGGGTAGAGCATATCAGATTCTCAAAAGAACTTCTCACATTACAGTAGTTCTTAAAGAAATCGAAGGTTAAGGAGGAAGCTATGGGACAGAAAGTTAATCCACACGGTATTCGTGTAGGTGTTATTAAAAACTGGGATTCTCGTTGGTATGTTTCCAAAAAAGAATTTGGCGACACACTTGTAGAAGACTACAACATCAGAAAAGTTCTCAAAGCTCAGCTTTACACTGCAGGTGTTTCTAAAATTGAGATTGAGAGAGACTCAAAAGTTTTGAGAGTTAACATTTTCTGTGCAAAACCTGGTATGGTTATCGGCCGTCAAGGTGCTGAAATTGAAAAACTCAAAAATCAGATTGCTAAAATGGTTAACAGACCAGTTGAAGAAGTTATTGTTAACATTACAGAAATTAAACAAGCAGATGCAAATGCTCAGCTCGTTGCTGAAAACATTGCTGCTCAGCTTGAAAAACGTGTAGCATTCAGAAGAGCTATGAAGCAAGCTATGCAGAGAGCTATGAGAATGGGTGCTAAAGGTATTAAAACAAGCGTATCTGGTCGTTTAGGTGGTGCTGATATCGCAAGAACAGAACACTATAACGAAGGTACAATTCCACTTCAAACACTTCGTGCAGATATCGAATATGGTTTTGCAGAAGCTGACACAACTTTTGGTAAAGTTGGTGTTAAAGTTTGGATTTACAAAGGTGAAGTACTTAAAGGTGCTAAACCTCGTAAAGAAGGAGGCAAAAGATAATGCTTTTACCAAAAAGAGTTAAATACCGCAGAGTACACAGAGGCCGTTTGACAGGTAAAGCTACTCGTGGTAATAAAGTTTCACACGGCGAATTCGGTTTGGTTGCTTTGGAACCAGCATGGATTACATCCAACCAGATTGAAGCAGCTCGTATTGCAATGACACGTTACATCAAACGTGGTGGTCAGGTTTGGATTAAAATCTTCCCTGACAAACCAGTTACAGAAAAACCAGCTGAAACTCGAATGGGTTCCGGTAAAGGTTCACCAGAATACTGGGTTGCAGTTGTTAAACCAGGCAGAGTTATGTTTGAAATCGGCGGCGTATCTGAAGAACTCGCAAGAGAAGCTATGCGTCTTGCTATGCATAAATTGCCTATCAAATGTAAATTTGTTAAAAAGGATGAGGTAGGTGAATAGTATGAAAACAAGCGAACTTCGTAACTTGTCAGCTACAGAGTTGACAACAAAATTAAAAGAATTGAAAGCAGAGCTTTTCAACCTTCGTTTTCAACATGCTATCAATCAACTTGAAAATCCAATGAGAATTCAGACAGTTAAAAGAGACATCGCAAGAATCAACACAGTTCTTAGCAGTCTCGATAAATAATAAAGGGAGGTAATTGAATCATGGAACGCAATTTGAGAAAAACAAGAGTTGGTATAGTTGTTTCTAACAAAATGGACAAAACAATTGTTGTTGCTATCGAAGATAAAGTTAAACACCCTTTATACAAAAAAATCGTTAAAAACACTGTGAAGTTCAAAGCTCACGATGAAAATAACGAATGTGGCATCGGTGACCGTGTTGAAATTATGGAAACACGCCCATTGTCCAAGGATAAAAATTGGAGACTTGTTAAGATAGTAGAAAAAGCTAAATAAGCTTAAAGAAGGAGGAACCGTACTATGGTACAGATGCAAACCTATTTGAAGGTTGCTGATAACACAGGTGCAAAAGAACTCATGTGCATTCGTGTTTTAGGCGGTACACGCAGAAGATATGCAAATATCGGCGATGTAGTTGTAGCTTCTGTTAAAAAGACTACACCAGGCGGCGTTGTTAAAAAAGGCGACGTTGTTAAAGCTGTTATTGTTCGCTCTAAGAGCGGCTTGCGTCGTGAAGATGGCTCTTACATCCGTTTTGACGAAAACGCAGCAGTTATTATTAAAGACGATAAAAACCCAAGAGGCACTCGTATTTTTGGACCTGTTGCTCGCGAACTTCGTGACAAAGGATACCTCAAAATCTTGAGCCTTGCACCAGAATCACTTTAAGGAGAGTTTAAAATGAATAAAGTTCATGTTAAAACCGGTGATACTGTTAAAATTATCAGCGGTAAAGACCGTGGTGAAACTGGCAAAGTGATTGCAGTAAGCCCAAAAGAAGGCAAAGTTATTGTTGAAGGTTTGAACATGGTTAAAAAACATGTTAAACCTAGAAGACAAGGTGAAACAGGCGGTATCGTAGATGCAGAAGCAGCTATCTATGCTTGCAAAGTTATGCCAGTTTGCCCAAAATGTAACAAAGCAACAAGAGTTGCTCATAAAATTGAAGGCGACAAAAAAGTTCGCGTTTGCACACATTGTGGCGCTCAATTATAATAAGAAAGGGGTAACTGAATATGTCTAATATTAAAGAATTATACGTTAATGAAGTAGCTCCTGCTCTTATGAAAGAGTTTGGCTACAAAAGTGTTATGCAGATTCCAAAACTTGATAAAGTAGTTATCAACGTTGGTTGTTCTGAAGCAAAAGATAACTCCAAAGTTATCGAATCTGTCGTTGGCGATATTGAAAAAATCACAGGCCAACATCCAGTAGTTTGTAAAGCTAAAAAATCCGTTGCTAACTTTAAACTCCGTGAAGGTATGCCAATCGGTGTTAAAGTTACACTCCGTGGCGAAAAAATGTATGAATTTGTTGAAAAACTTTTCTGCGTTGCTCTTCCACGTGTTAGAGACTTCCACGGTATCAACGGTAACTCATTCGACGGTCGTGGCAACTATTCCTTTGGTATCAAAGAACAGTTGATCTTCCCAGAAATCGAATACGATAAAATTGATGCAGTTCGTGGTATGGATATTGCTTTCGTAACAACTGCTCAAACAGATGAAGAAGCTAAAGCTTTGCTCAAAGCTCTTGGCGCTCCATTTGCTAACTAAGGGGGGACTGAAGAATGGCAAAAACATCTATGAAGGTTAAACAGCAACGTGAACCTAAATACTCAACAAGAGCATACAACAGATGCAAAATCTGTGGCAGACCACATGCTTATTTGAGAAAATACGGTATCTGCCGTATCTGTTTCAGAGAATTGGCTTACAAAGGTCAAATCCCTGGTGTTAAAAAAGCTAGTTGGTAATACAATAACTTAAACTAATAAGGAGGCACGAATTATGAATATCACTGATCCAATTGCAGACTTGCTCACTAGAATCAGAAATGCTAGCCAAGCAAAACACGCAACAGTGGACATTCCTGCATCCAACATGAAGAAAGCTATTGCTCAGATTCTTGTTGATGAAGGTTATGTAAAAAGCTATACAGTGAAAGAAGATAACAAACAAGGTGTTATCACAATCACACTTAAATATACAGATAACATGCAGCCTGTTATCACAGGTCTTCGCAGAATTTCTAAACCAGGTCTTCGTATCTACACAAGTTGCGAAGATATGCCAAAGGTGCTTAAAGGAATCGGTACAGCAATCGTTTCTACACCAAAAGGCGTTATGACAGACAAAAAAGCTCGCAAAGAAAATGTGGGCGGCGAAGTTCTCGCTTTTGTATGGTAAGGGGGTAAATAGTTATGTCGAGAATAGGAAGAAAACCCATCGCTATTCCAGCAGGTGTAACAGTTACAGTTGATGGAAACAATATTACAGTTGCTGGCCCTAAAGGCACACTCAATTCCACTGTTAATCCTTTGATGATAGTTACTGTTGAAGGTGAAACAGTTGTAGTGAGCCGTCCAGACGACGAAGCAAAATCCAGATCTTTGCACGGTCTTACAAGAACACTTATCGCTAACATGATTGAAGGTGTTAATAACGGCTTTACCAAAGAGCTCGAAGTTCTTGGTGTTGGTTACAGAGTTGCAAAACAGGGTAAAGACCTTGTTATGAACCTCGGTTTCTCCCACCAGGTAATCATGTCTGAAACTGACGATATTAAAATCGAAGTTCCAGACCCAAACAAAATCAAAATTATCGGTATTGACAAACAAAAAGTTGGCCAATTTGCTGCTGAAGTTCGCGAAAAACGTCCACCAGAACCTTACAAAGGTAAAGGTATCCGTTATGTTGGCGAATACGTAATCCGCAAAGAAGGTAAAACTGGTAAAGGTAAATAATTAAAAGGAGTGAGCTAAATTATGGTAAAGAAACCAAATAGTAACGAAGCAAGACTTAAAAGACATGCAAGAGTACGTGCTAAAATAAGCGGTACAACTGCTCGTCCTCGTCTTAATGTTTTCCGCTCCTCAAAGCACATCTATGCTCAGATTATTGATGACACAACAGGTGCTACACTTGCAAGTGCATCAACAATGGACAAAGATTTCACAAGCTATGGCGGTAACATAGAAGCAGCTAAAGCAGTAGGTAATGCTGTAGCAAAAGCTGCACTCGCAAAAGGCATTACAACAGTAGTGTTCGACCGTGGCGGTTATATCTATCATGGTCGTGTAAAAGCTTTAGCAGAAGGCGCCCGCGAAGGCGGCTTAGTGCTGTAGGAGGTTACAATGGAAAGAATTGACGCAAGCGTATTAGACCTTCAAGAAAAGGTTGTTTCAATTAATCGCGTATCTAAAACTGTAAAAGGTGGCCGCGTTATGAAGTTCTCCGCTCTTATCGTAGTGGGTAACGGCGACGGTATCGTAGGTTACGGTATAGGTAAAGCAGCTGAAGTGCCAGAAGCAATTCGCAAAGGTGTTGAAGATGCTAAGAAAAATCTCGTGAGAGTATCAATGAAAGGTACAACAATTCCTCACGAAACAGTTGGTGCTTTCGGCGCAGCAAGAATTCTTATGCGTCCAGCTGCACCTGGTACTGGTGTTATCGCTGGTGGCGCTGTTCGTGCAGTATTGGAAGCAGCTGGTATCAAAGATATCCGTACAAAATCTTTGCGTTCCAGAACACCAAGCAACGTTGTTGCTGCAACAGTTGCTGGTCTCTCATCAATCAGAACAGCTGAAGAAGTTGCAAAACTTCGCGGTGTTGAAGTTAGATAATTAGGAGGTACTTTAAAATGGCTGAAGAAATCATGAAAGACGAATTGGCAGTTGAAGAAGCACCTGCTAAGAAAACTAGAAAAGTAACAGCTAAAAAAGCAGAAGACAAAACAACAGCTAAAAAAGCTGAAACAAAAACAACTGCTAAAAAAGCTACAACTAAAAAAGCACCTGCTAAAAAAGCAGCTAAGACAGAAACAGTTACAGTTACTTTGAAAAAGAGCCTTGTTGGCTGCATTCAAAATCAGAAAGATTGCGCAGCTGCTCTTGGTCTCAAAAAAATTGGTGATGTAAAAGTTCATCCAGAAAATGCTGCTACAATGGGCAAGATTGCTAAAATCTCACACCTCGTAGAGGTTACTAAGTAATAACAGGGAGGTGCACAAATTATGATGCTTCATGAATTAAAACCTGCACAAGGTTCTACAAAAGCTGCTAAAAGAAAAGGTCGTGGCCATGGCAGCGGTAACGGCAAAACAGCTGGTTACGGTCACAAAGGTCAAAAAGCACGTTCTGGTGCTACAAGACCAGGTTTTGAAGGTGGTCAATTGCCACTTCAAAGAAGACTTCCAAAAGTTGGATTTAATAATATTTTTGCAACAGTTTATTCTACAATTAAAATAAGTGATTTGGAAAATAAATTTGAAGCAAACGCAGTAGTTGACGAGGCAGCAGTAGTAGCTGCTGGTCTTGTTAAAAAGACAAATGACGGTATCAAAGTTCTTGGTAATGGCGAATTGACAAAACCTTTGACTGTTCAACTCAAAGCTTTTACTGCAACTGCTAAGGAAAAAATCGAAGCAGCAGGTGGGAAAGCTGAGGTGAAATAAGCGTGTTACAAACATTTAAAAATGCATGGAAAATTGAGGATCTTCGCAAAAAGATGATATATACTTTTATGATTCTTGTTATATTCCGTTTGGGATGTAAAATTGCAGTTCCTTTTGTTAATCCAGAAGCATTGCAGAGTATGCTCTCTGTTGGTGACGGTAATATGCTTGGTTTCCTTAATATGCTTACTGGTGGTGCATTCGCAAATGCAACAATATTTGCTCTTGGCGTAACCCCTTACATCAACTCATCAATTATTATCACTCTTTTGACAGTTGCTATTCCTTATTTGGAACAACTTTCAAAAGAAGGTGAAGAAGGCAGAAGAAAAATTGGTAAGATTACAAGATATACAGCAACAGGTTTTGGTGCAGCATTATCAATTGCTTACTACTTCTTGCTTAGAAGACAGAATGCCCTTCTTTATACAGAAGGTCTTGCTGGCTGGTTCAGTGCTATCGTAATCATAGCTTCATTCCTTGCTGGTACAATGCTCCTTATGTGGCTTGGCGAACAAATTGACAAAAAAGGTGTTGGTAACGGTATCTCATTGTTGATTTTCGCAGGTATCATCTCTGGTGCATCTACAACAGTTAAAATCTTTGTTGATATGATTAAAGATGCAATTCAAAACCAAAAAACACAAAACTTTATCCTTGTTCCACTCTTTATAATATTTGGTATTGCTGTAGTTGCTTTTGCAGTTATCCTTTCAAAAGGTGAAAGAAGAATTCCAGTTCAATATGCAAAAAGAGTTGTTGGCAACAAGATGATGGGTGGTCAAAACACTCACTTGCCAATCAAAGTTAATATGTCAGGCGTTATGCCAATTATCTTTGCAAGTGCTCTTGTTTCAATCCCAGGTACAATCAGCAGATTTGTAAATGTAACAAGTCCTTTCTGGATTAGTTTCCTAAGCGTATTTAACTACAACAGTTTCTTGTACGCAGTTATTTACTTGTTGCTGATAATAGTATTTAACTATTTCTATGTATCAATCCAATATAATCCAGTTGAAATTGCAAATAACTTGCGTAAAAATAATGGTGTGATTCCAGGCTTCCGTCCAGGTAAACACACACAAGATTTTATTACAAAAGTATTGAGCAAAATCACATTTATAGGTGCTCTTTTCCTTGGTGTTGTTGCAATCTTGCCAATTGTTGTTGGTAATATTACAAATACAGGTATCCAAATGGGTGGTACTTCCCTCTTGATTATTGTTGGTGTTGCACTCGATACAGCTCAACAGCTTGAATCACAGATGGTTATGCGTCATCATAAGGGCTTCCTTAAATAATAGGAGAAAAATAATATGAATATTATATTATTAGGTGCTCCTGGTGCTGGTAAAGGCACACAGGCAGAAATTATTTGCGAAAAACTTTCTATCCCAACAATCTCAACAGGTGCTATCCTTCGTCAAGCTATGAAAGACGGCACAGAAATGGGCCTTAAAGCAAAAAGCTTTATCGAAGCTGGTGCTTTGGTACCAGACGAAGTTATCATCGGTATTGTAAAAGAAAGACTTAGTGAAGATGACTGCAAAAATGGCTTTATTCTTGATGGTGTTCCAAGAACAATTGCACAAGCAAAAGCAATTGATGAAATGGGCATAAGAATTGATATGGCTCTTGATATTGAAGTTAAAGATGAAACTATCATCGAAAGAGTAAGTGGCAGAAGAGTTTGCGCTTGCGGTGCTTCATATCATATTAAATATAAACCAAGTGCAACCGAAGGTGTTTGCGACAAGTGTGGCGGCGCTCTTACAATCCGTAAGGACGACGAACCACAAACAGTTCTTGACCGTTTGACAACATACCATGAACTTACAGAACCTCTTAAAGATTTTTATAGAGAAAAAGGTATTTTGGTTGAAATTTATGGTGAAGGTACTGTTGACGAAACAACTCAGTTGGTACTCAAAGCTTTAGAGGTGTAATACTGTGATTATTGTTAAAAGTCCCACTGACATAGAACAAATGTCAAAAGCCTGCAAGCTATCTGCTCAGGTTCTGCAATACGCAGGGGAACAGATTAACTCAGGTATGTCAACTTATGAGCTAGACAAACTAATATACGACTATATCACTGCACACGGCGGTAGGCCTAATTTCTTGAATTATGGTGGATTTAAAGGAAGTGCTTGCATATCTTTGAATGATGAAGTTATACATGGACTTCCTGATAAGAAGAAAATAATCAGAAGTGGTGATATAGTTAGTATAGATGTGGGTGCCGAAATAAATGGCTGGCAAGGTGATAATGCTTACACATTTGCTGTGGGGCAAGTTTCACCATCAGCTGAAAAATTGTTGAGAGTCACAAAAGAGTGCTTGTCACTCGGTATAGCGGCTGCAAAACCTGGCAACAGGATTGGTGACATCGGCAATGCAGTGCAAACCCACGCAGAACAAAACGGATTTTCTGTAGTTCGTGAATATGTAGGTCACGGCATAGGCAGAGATTTGCATGAAGACCCAGAAGTTCCAAACTATGGAGCAAAAGGCAGAGGTCCAAGACTTATGCCAGGTATGACAATTGCGATTGAACCTATGATTAACGAAGGAACATGTTCCGTTAAAGTCCTGCCTGACGGTTGGACAGTAAAGACCAAAGATGGATTGCTTTCAGCTCATTTTGAGAATACAATTGCAATCACTCAAAATGGTCCGGTTATATTAACTACCGTTTAATGAGAGGCAACTATGAGCTTAGAAATAGGAACAGTAGTTAAATCTCTTAAGGGCAGAGACAAAGAAAAGTATTTCTGTGTTGTTGGCATAGAAGAGAAATCTGCTTTAATTTGTGATGGTAAACAACGAAAGTTAGATAAACCAAAACACAAAAGTTTAAAGCATCTCAAGATTACTCAACACAAATTGCAAACAGAAACTCTGCAAGTAAATAAACATATTTATAAGGCTTTAAAAAGTCTAAATATATCGGAGGAATAAAATGGCTAAAGACGACGTAATCGAAGTTGAAGGTACAGTAGTAGAGGCAATGCCTAATGCTATGTTTCTCGTAGAACTTGCAAATGGTCACCGTTTGCTTGCTCACATCTCAGGAAAACTTAGAATGAATTTCATTCGTATATTACCAGGCGATAAGGTAACATTGGAAATGTCACCTTACGATTTAACCAAAGGACGCATCACTTGGCGTTCTAAATAGGCATATTTTTAAGGAGGTTACAATTATGAAGGTAAAACCTTCCGTAAAACCAATGTGCGAAAAATGCAAAGTTATCAAACGCAAAGGTCGTGTTATGGTAATTTGCGTAAATCCAAAACACAAACAACGTCAAGGTTAATTTGACAATTATATAAACAGGAGGTACTGTTATGGCTCGTATATCAGGTGTTGACTTACCAAGAGAAAAACGAGTAGAAATTGGCCTTACCTACATCTATGGTATTGGTCTTGCTACATCCCAGAAGCTTCTCGCAGCAGCTGGCGTTAATCCAGACACTAGAGTAAAAGACCTTACAGATGACGAAGTACAGGCAATCAGAGATCAAATTGAAGCAAAACAACTTACAGTAGAAGGCGACCTTCGCAGACAGACAGCTCTTGACATCAAGAGACTTATCGAAATCGGCTGCTACCGTGGTGTTAGACATCGTAAAGGCTTACCAGTTCGTGGTCAAAGATCAAAGACTAATGCAAGAACACGCAAAGGTCCAAAGAGAACTGTAGCTAACAAGAAGAAATAATTAAGGAGGCATTGCGAAATGGCAGTTAAAAAGACAGTTACTCGTAAAAGAGTACAGCGTAAGAACATTGAACGTGGTGCTGCTCATATTCAGTCTACATTTAACAACACAATTGTTACAATTACTGATATTCAGGGCAACGCAATTTCTTGGGCAAGTGCCGGCGGCCTCGGTTTCAGAGGTTCCAGACAGGCAACACCTTATGCTGCACAAATGGCAGCAGAAACAGCTGCAAAAGCAGCTATGGAACACGGCCTTAAAACCGTTGAAGTTTACGTAAAAGGTCCTGGTCAAGGTCGTGAAGCAGCTATAAGAGCACTTCAGGCAGCAGGATTAGAGGTAAATATGATCAAGGACGTTACCCCTATCCCACACAACGGTTGTCGTCCACCAAAAAGAAGACGCATCTAATAAGGAGGAATTACAATGGCAAGATATACAGGCGCAGTTTGTCGTCAGTGCCGTAGAGAAGGTCAAAAACTTTTCTTGAAAGGCGAAAGATGCTACTCTGATAAATGTGCACTTGCAAGAAGAAGCTTTGCTCCAGGTCAACACGGTCAGGCTCGCAAAAAATCTTCTGAATATGGCATTCAGTTAAGAGCAAAACAGAAAGCAAAAAGATATTATGGCGTACTCGAAAGCCAGTTTGCAAAATATTTCGATATGGCTGAAAATAAACAGGGTATCGCTGGTGAAAATCTGCTTAAGATCCTTGAAAGCAGACTTGACAATGTTGTTTACACAGCTGGCTTAGGCATGAGCCGTCGTCAAGCTAGACAACTTGTTTTACACCGTCACTTCACAGTTAATGGTCAGACAGTTAATATCCCTTCTTTCCTCGTAAAACCAGGTGATGTTATCGAAGTTCGTGGCTCAGCATGTGAAAAAATTAAAGAAAACGTTGAGAAAAACGCAAGCCGTCCAGTACCAATGTGGATGTCATTTGATAAAGACGCACTTAAAGTTGTTGTAAATCGTCTTCCAGAAAGAAGCGAAATCGAACTTGACGTTGAAGAACAGCTTATCGTTGAACTTTACTCAAAATAACCCACTCCGGCATCGGGAATGCAAATTAAGAAGCAGCCTTAGTTGTATCATAGGAGGGTTTACAAATGATAGAAATCGAAAAACCAAGAATAGAAACAGCCGTTTTGTCAGAAGATGGTCAATACGGAAAGTTTGTTGTTGAACCTCTTGAAAGAGGCTTTGGCACAACACTTGGCAACTCTTTGAGAAGAATTCTTCTCTCCTCTTTGCCAGGTGTGGCTGTTACAAGTATCAAAATTGATGGCGTTGTACATGAATTTACATTTGTTAATGGTGTAAAAGAAGATGTTACAGAAATCGTTTTGAATGTTAAAGGTATTACAGCTAAACTTTTCTGTGATGAAGCAAAGACAGTTCGCATAAATGCAGTTGGTCCATGCGAAGTTACAGCAGGTTCAATTGAAACAGATGGCGATATTGAAATTTTAAATCCAGATTGGCACATTGCAACTTTGAGCGAAGGCGCAAAACTTGTAATGGAACTGACATTTGACAGAGGCCGTGGATATGTTCCGGTTGATAAAAGCAAAAAAACACAGGAATTCATTACTTTGGGTGTGTTGCCAGTAGACAGTATCTATACACCTGTTTTAAAGGTTAACTACTCGGTAGAAAATACTCGTGTTGGACAGATAACAGACTATGACAAACTTACATTAGAAGTTTGGACAAACGGTGTTATCAATGCTAATGAAGCTATGAGCATTGGTGCAAGAATACTTATAGAACATTTGAATCTATTTGTAGGCTTGTCTGATGATGTAGCTCTGCCTAAGATGGTTGAAAAAGACGAAACATCTCAAGTTAAAACACTTGAAATGACAATTGAAGACCTCGATTTGTCTGTTCGTTCCTTCAACTGCTTAAAGAGAGCAGGTATTCATACAGTTGAAGACCTCGTAAACAAAACCGAAGGTGAAATGATGAAAGTTAGAAACCTCGGTAGAAAGAGCTTTGAAGAAGTTATGCAAAAGCTTGCTTCTCTGGGCTACAAGTTTCCAAAAGACGAAGACTAATATATAGTCTACACACATAGTAAAGGAGTGACTCAAATGCCAGGTACAAGAAAACTCGGCAGATCCACAGACCATCGCAGAGCTATGATGCGTGCTATGGTAACATATTTGCTTGAAAACGGCAAAATTGAAACCACAGTAACAAGAGCTAAAGAAGTTCGCGCAATGGCTGAAAAAATGATTACTCTCGGCAAAGAAAATACTTTGCACTCAAAAAGACAGGTATACAGCTATGTAACAAAAGAAGCTGTTGCTAAAAAAGTTTTTGACGAAATCGCACCAAGCTACGAAGGCCGTAACGGTGGTTACACAAGAATCATCAAAATTGGCGCTCGTCGTGGTGACGCTGCAGAGATGGCAATCATTGAATTGGTTTAATGCAATAATTTAAGAATAATCCTACAATCTTTCTTATGAAGGATTGTGGGATTTTTTTGTATAAAAATATACATTAAAAGGGTAATTTATTATTTTTATTCATAATATTTTTATAGCTTTTTTCAAAATTATGTAGTACAATATAGATTGATATTATGCGTTAAGATATATATTTTATATATGTGTAACACAATAATTATGAAAAGAGGTAAAAATATTGCAAAACAATAAACGAACTACAAGAAAGTCTCGTAATAATGGGAATTCTCCAGTAGATACTTTTAAATCATACTGGAATGATACAGTTAAAATTGTAAAAGCAGTGATAAAAAAAGCTAAGGCAGGCAGCAAACAGCACATTGCTATCCTTGTTTGTGGAGCTGTTATTTTGCTTTCTATTATAGGGCTTGCAATATGGGGAATTTATAGTGCTGTCGCATCTCCAAATGTTGATGTTGACACAACTGATACAGTTGAAATTGACCCTAATGCAGATGATAATTACGATAAAAATGCATCATCTTTTGATAAGGATAAATTCTCTGGTACTGTGTTGCCAGAAGGCAAAGACGCAGGACAAGAATATATTGACGGTACATTATTTATAGGAGACTCAAACATTGTTCGTTCTCTTATGTATGATGTAACTGGCACAACATGGGAAAATGTTATAGGCGCTATCAGTATGGGTATTCAACATATTGCATCTTCACCAGAAAAATTTGTTAAATTTACAACACCCAAAGAACCAGTTGATGTACTTACTGCTGTTCAAATGATACAGCCAAAGAGAATAATTATTACATTTGGTACTAATAACGCAAACTGGAAAGTTGAAACTTTTATTAAAGAATATAAAAAAGCATTAAAAGCAATCAACGAGGCTTATCCTTATGCTGATATTATTGTTAACAGTATACCACCAGTAGATAGAATAAGAGATTATCCACACATTACAATGCAACAAATTGATACATTTAATACAGCACTTGCTGAAATGTGTGAAAGTGAAGGATACAAATTCCTTAATAGTGCAGAAGTTTTGAAAGATGATGAATCTGGCTTTGCAAAAAAAGATTATACAATTGAAGATGGTATCCATTTAAGTAAAATTGGTTTTGAGGCTATGTTTAATTATATAAGAACTCATCCTTATGAAACAGAAGACCGTCGTCCAGAGTTAAAATATCGTCCAAAACGAAATGAAAAAGAAATGCCAAATATCGGGGAAGACCCAGTAGCCATTAGAGGTTCTGTAAAAGTTAAATTTGTATCTAATAATTATGACCTTGGTACAATTGATGGCGAAGTTGAACAAAGAGTTAAATATACACGCTCATCAAAAACTGTAAAAGCTGTTCCAAAAACTGATAATGGTGGTTATTTTGTTGGTTGGGAAGTTTCTCAAGGAAGTGTATCGAACCCAGCAGCAGAATCAATTTCATACAAAGTGCCACAACTTTCAGAAAATATTACAGAAGTAAATGTTGTTGCTAAATTTGCTCAAGTTGGCCTTGATATATCAAGAACTTCTCTTTCTCTTGAAAATAATACATCAGCAAATCTTTCAGCATCATTAAATACTGAAAAATATACTGGTAACAGAGAAATAACATGGTCAAGTTCTAACCCAGAAGTTGCAGTTGTTGATGGAAGCGGGAAAGTAACAGCAGTAGGCAACGGTACAGCTAAAATTACTGCATCTATTCTTAATGGAAAAATTACAGCTAGTTGTTCAGTAACTGTTGATGATGTTTTGAAAAGCATATCAATAAAGTCTAAACAAAATACAAATAAAGTTATTGCTGGTAAAATAGTGGAACTTTACATTGTAGCTAACCCAGAAGGCGCAAAAGTTGGAAATGCTGTATGGACTTCAAGTGATTCTTCAATTGCAAAAGTAGATAGCGTTACAGGAATTGTTACAACATATAAACCAGGTAATGTAACTATTACTGCATCTATAAATGGTGGAAAACTTACTGCAACATATAATATTGAATGTGTTAGTGATTCAAGTTCAAGTCAAACACCAAGTTCAAGCGAAACACCAAGTTCAAGTGAAACACCAAGTTCAAGCGAAACACCAAGTTCAAGCGAAACACCAAGTTCAAGTGAAGCACCAAGTTTAAGTGAAACACCAACTTCAAGTGAAATAGTGCCTGAACCAGAACCTGAGCAAAAACCAGAAACGGAACAAGGTAATAAATAATATATAAAATAAAACAGCGGTAATTTAATTATCGCTGTTTTGTTTATAATAGACTTTTAATTTATGGTATGGTATTATATTAAATACTGTTTTATGATAATATAAAATATTAAAATATTATAAATGCTATTCTTAGCAAAAGGAGAAAATTGTGACTTTCTTTTTTACATTGTTAACTTTTATAGCTATAATTGGAATATCTATTTTTATATCAATAAAATTTGATATTTCGTCATCATTATCACCATTTATATCAGTGTGCTTTGAAGTTATGCTTTTATCAGTTTTTGGTTGCATAGGTTTAGTTAGATTAGGTGGATATATATATTATATATTGGCTTTATTTGCTATTATATATAGTATAATAAATTATAAAGATGTTTTAAAGAAAATAATTAGTCCTGGATTTTTATTTTTTACAGGTGCAAGTTTATTTGTAATTACATTATTTAGCTTTAAACAACCTATGTTTGTTGTTTGGGATGAGTTTAGTTTTTGGGGGACATCTATAAAACTTGTTAAATTAACTGGAGAAATGTATACAACTGCACCTATTGGTTGGGCATGGGTGGCAACCCAAAAACCAGGGCTTATAATGAATGGTTATATGTTTGAGTTTTTTGGTAAATATCAAGAATGGCGTGCTTGTGCAGGTATGGATGTTTTGCTGTTTAGCGTTGTTTCTGCAACTGCGGGAGCATTTGAAAACAAAAACTGGCATAAATCCATTCCATTTATATCAGTTGCATTTTTAACTCCATTTGCATTCTCTTTGTATAATACTATTTATAGTCCATCAACAGTATATATGTCGGTTATGGCTGATATACCAATGGGAATGTTATTTGCTGGTGTACTTTGTATTTATTTTGCATTAAAGAATAAATCGTCAAGTATGTGGGCTGTTTGTCTTGCACTTATGACACTGACATTTACTAAGGATACTGCTTTTCCACTTGCAATGATAGCGGCAGGTATTATATGTGTGGATATAATCTTTATTGAAAAACAGATAAATTTTTTCAAAATAGATGGAATAAAAGCGAAAATAATAAATAGTATTATAGTGTTTGCCTCTCCATTAGTTGCCTTTTTTAGTTGGACAGCATATCTTGGTTCTGTGCTTAAAATTGATGCTACAAGTAATGTTGGTGGCAGCGAACAAATGGGTATGATAGAAATGCTGATAACTGGTTTAAAGCAGTTGTTGGGACTTATGCAACCTAGCGAGAAGTTTGTTCAAGTGATGGGAAAAATGTACTCATCTTACTTTGATATAAATCTTACTGTATTGGGCAGCGGATTTAAAATTACAATAATTGTTATTGCTATACTTTTTATATCTTTTATAATATCAAAAGATATAAGACATAAAATAAGATGTGCTGTTTTTGCAGTTTTATCATCAGTAGGATTCTTGGCAAATTATATATTTATAGGGTTTTGCTTTGTTTTTGTATTTAAAGAAACAGAATCAGCAAACCTTATGAGTTATGAAAGATATGTTTATCCATATTATATAGGTTGGTTTTTGGCTGCATTAGTTTTGCTTTCAATATCAATTGTTTCAGAAAAAAGAAGACTATATGGTGTTGGAAGATTACCAATATATGTAATATTACTGATTATAGTTTTAAGGCTTAATAATATAGTTTACCCAGGATTTTCATTTATAGATTTTCAAGAAGGATTTTTAGATGGAAGAAAAATCCAAGAACAAAAATCACAGGCTATTGCAGAATATGTTGGTAATACAGATGAAAAAATATTTTTTATAGGTCAAGGTGATGACGGTAACCGATGGTTTAAATATTCCAGTCAGTTATTGCCTTTACAACTTGAATATAGCTTTGGTGGTGGTACTTTGTGTCTTCCAAGTGCAGAAATTCAAGATGATTCTCCATATTATATAAAAATAACACCAGATGAGCTTTTGGATTATCTTGAAGAAAATAATTGTGGATATGTATTTGTTGAGCTTAGTGATAATTTTTTAAGTGACGGATTTGGACATTTATTTAGTGATAATTTGGAAAACTGTAAGGACGGTCAAAGTTGTTTGTATAAAATTGTTGATGATAAATTTGAATTTGTGGGAGAGGTGGAATAATGAGAAAATATTTATTGCCTCTTATATATGTTGTATTTGCTGTATTTTATTTGATTAGTGGAGTATTTAACTTTGCTTATGATAGAATAAAAATGCCTGAGGAACAAAAAATTGAAGTTTCTCAGTTATATGCAGAGAATATGAAACAGATTGATGATAATACTTTTGTTGCAACCACAAATGACCCACAGTTTATATTTATAAGTAATGTAGAAATTCATACTTTAAAATATACTCTTAAACAAGGCGGTACAGGCTCAAAAGCACTGTACTATAAAAATGCAAAAGATATAGACTGGTCTCCAAATAAAATTTTGTTGCCAAAAGCTAAGGAAATAAAAAATGTAAAATATATTATTCCAGAAAACAATGTAACAAGTGTAAGACTTGATATTTCTGGAACATTTACTGAAATTATTGAGATTGAAGAAATAGTTATCAACTATCGTCCTAAATTTGTTGAATACTTTTATATATCATCAATGGATTTTGCAAAATTTATTGTAATACCAATTGTAATTTCATCAATATTATTATATTTTTTCGATTTATATGAGCACTATTTTAAAAAATTAAAAAACTATAAATATAAAACGACAGAATAACTACTGTCGTTTTTATTTTTAATAAATTGTGATTATTATGTAAAATTAGATTTTTTATTGCTGTTATATTTGACATAAACAGTTATATATATTAAAATATAACATTGGATAAATATATAATTAACACTCTCTAATGAGCTAAAATACGCCATACGGAAGGCGAATAATCCGTTATAATAAAGGAGATATATGGCTTTTATAGAAAAACTTTTTGGTAGCTATCAGTCTAAAGAGCTTAAAAAAATTGAACCTATAAAAAATAAGGTTCTTGCTTTGGAAGATAAATATAAAAATATGTCTGATGCAGAACTTAAAAATCAAACAAATGTTCTTAAAGAAAGATTGGCAAATGGTGAAACACTTGATGATATTCTTACAGATGCTTTTGCTGTTTGTCGTGAAGCGTCAACTCGTGTACTTGGTATGACTCATTATCCAGTACAGATTATAGGTGGTATAGCATTACATCGCTCTAATATTGCTGAAATGAAAACAGGTGAAGGTAAAACTTTGGTTGCAACTTTGCCTGTTTACCTTAATGCACTTTCCGGAAAAGGTGTACACGTTATCACAGTAAATGATTATCTTGCTCGTCGTGATAGTCAGTGGATGGGTAAATTGTATAACTTCCTTGGTTTGTGTGTTGGTCTTGCAGTTCATAATATGACAACAGACGAAAAACGCGCAGCTTACAATTGTGATATAACATATGGTACAAACAACGAATTTGGTTTTGACTATCTTCGTGATAACATGGTTATCTACAAAGAAAATATGGTTCAGCGTGGTTTCAACTTTGCTATTGTCGATGAAGTTGACTCTATCCTCATAGATGAGGCAAGAACACCTCTTATCATTTCTGGTCAAGGCGATAAATCAACAGATATGTACAAAGTGGCAAGCAACTTTGCAAAATCACTTTCATATTTTACAGTAGCAGAACACGATTCCAAAGAGGATATGGATGCTATTAAAGAAGATGTTATAATTGATGAAAAAGCAAAATCTGCAACACTTACTCAAAGTGGTATCAAAAAAGCAGAAAGTTACTTTAATGTTGAAAACTATTCTGACCCAGATAATATGACCCTTCAACATTATATCAACCAAGCTATTAAAGCTCAGGGTATAATGAAAAAAGATGTTGACTATATCGTAAGAGATGGTCAAGTTATTATTGTTGACGAATTTACAGGTCGTCTTATGGAAGGCCGTCGTTATAGTGATGGACTTCATCAAGCAATTGAATCTAAAGAAGGCGTTAAAGTTGAAAGAGAAAGTAAAACTCTTGCAACAATAACATTCCAAAACTATTTTAGAATGTATAAAAAACTTGCAGGTATGACTGGTACAGCTCTCAGTGAAGCTGATGAATTTTTGCAGATTTACGGTCTTAGTGTATTGGAAATTCCTACAAACAAACCAATTGCAAGAAAAGATATGAACGATGTAGTTTACAAAACAGAGCAAGGTAAATTTAATGCTGTTGTAGATGAAGTTGTTGAAGCTCATAAAAAAGGACAGCCTGTTTTGGTTGGTACAATCTCTATTGAAAAATCTGAACAGCTCAGCCGTTTGCTTAAAAATAAAGGCATAAAACACGAAGTTCTTAATGCTAAATATCACGAAAAAGAAGCAGAAATTGTTGCACAGGCAGGTAAAAAAGGTGCGGTTACAATTGCAACAAATATGGCTGGTCGTGGTACTGATATTATTCTTGGTGGTAATGCTGAGTTTATGGCTAGAAACGATATGCGTAAACAAGGTTTCACAGATGAAATGATTGAAAACGCAAACAGTTTCTTTGATACAGAAGATGAAGAAATCATCAATGCAAGGAAAGTTTTTGCTGACCTTGTAAAAAAATACAAAGAACAACTTGCTCCAGAAGCAGAAGAAGTTAGAAAAGCAGGTGGTTTGCTTATTATTGGTACAGAGCGTCATGAATCACGCCGTATAGATAATCAGCTTCGTGGTCGTGCAGGTCGTCAAGGTGACCCTGGTGCAACACACTTCTATGTAAGTTTGGAAGATGACCTTATGCGTTTGTTTGGTGGAGATAGAACAAGTGCTATAATGGAAAAACTTGGTTATGATGAAACAATGCCAATTGAAAATAAAATAATCACAAACTCTATCGAAAGTGCTCAGAAGAAGATAGAAGGCAGAAACTTTGATATTCGTAAAAATGTTCTTAACTATGACGATGTTATGAATAAACAGCGTGAAATCATTTACAACCAGCGTCAAAGCGTTCTTTCAGGTGAAGACATTTCTGCAAGTCTTAAAGATATGGTTAGTGGTTCAATTGAAAGTAATGTTCAAGCATTCTGCTCTGGTAATGACCCAGAACACTGGAACCTTACCTCTCTTAGAGACACATATCTTGGTTGGTTGCTTACAGACGATGAACTTCATTATAGTGAAGAACAGTTAAAAACAATTAAGAGTGAAGATGTAACTAAATACATTACAGATAAAGCATTTGACTTGCTCAAAAGAAAAGAAGAAGTGCTTGGCAGTGATGTAATGAGAGAACTTGAAAGAGTTGTACTTTTGCGTACTGTTGACAGTAAATGGATGGAACATATTGACGCAATGGATGAACTTAAAAGAGGTATTGGTCTTAGAGGTTATGGTCAGCACGACCCTGTTTCTGAATACCGTTTTGAAGGTTTCAATATGTTTGATGAAATGGTTGAAAATATTCGTCAAGAAACAACAAAATTGCTTATAACTGCAAACCTTGCAAGCAGACCTTTGCAAAGAGAAAGAGTTGTTAAAATAACAGGAACTTCTGGTGGTGGAGATAGCGAAGAAAAGAAACAACCAGTAAGAAGAGCAGCGGCAAAAGTTGGAAGAAATGACCCTTGTCCTTGTGGCAGTGGTAAAAAATATAAGAAATGTTGTGGCAGAACACATCACGATTCTGACGAAGATTGATATTAAAAATAAAATCACCTCACAAAAATACTGTGGGGTGATTATTTTATTTATTAGGAATAAATTTGTTAGATACTTTTGATATAATTTTTATTTAAAATAATTTTCAAATATTTATTATAATATATCTATGATTTATAATTGCAATATTTTACAAGTGTATAGATTTTATAGCTAGTATATTGATAATAATATATTTTTATCAATATATAATATAGATTTATTTGAACTAATATGAAGATTGTTTGTGATAAAAAATACGAATATACAATTTTGAATAATATAATATATATTATATTAACACAAGCTAAATTTTTGCTTGGACTATTTTATAAAATTAACTTTTTAAAATTATTATGTGGTGTATAAATACTTTTATTATCATATATATAAGTTAGTGTTATATTTTTACTTATTTAAAACTACATTTTTATTTGACATAAGATATCTGTAAAATATGATTTAAGTATATTAGAATATTTAATAATAAAAAGATACTCGAAAAAAGAGTATCTTTTATTTTTATATTTAATTATAATTTTTTAATATCTTCACAAAGGGAATCAACATTTTCTTGACTTGTTGCCCAACTTGTACAGAAGCGAACTGCTGTGTGATTTGCGTCAACATCTTCCCAATATGAGAAAGAATATTTTTCTCCAAGTTTATTCATTACATCATTTGGAAGTATAGGGAACTGCTGATTTGTTGTTGATTCGTAAAGGAAGTTGTATCCTTTTTGCTTAAAAGTATCTTTGATTTGCATTGCTTTATCAATTGCATTTTGAGATATTTTGTAGTACAAACCATCTTCAAACAAACTTTCAAATTGTATGCCTAAAAGTCTGCCTTTTGCAAGCATAGCACCTCTTTGTTTAATGTGGTATCTAAAATCTGTTTTAAAAGCATCATTTGTTATTACAAGAGCTTCTCCAAACAAAGCACCAACCTTTGTGCCACCAATATAAAAAGCATCACAATACTGTGCAAGGTCCTTTATATCAATTGTACTGTCTGGCGCTGCCATACCATATCCAAGACGAGCACCGTCCAAGAAAAGAGGAATATTACGCTCTTTGCATGTTTTGCTTATTTCAATAAGTTCAGCTTTTGTGTATGTAGTACCATTTTCTGTTGGATGACTAATATACACAGCACCAGGTTGTGTAAGATGCTCTCTATTGCCTTGTGCATAGTGATAATCATAAACTTGTGCTATTTGCTCCGGTTTTATTTTTCCGTCTTTGCTTGGAACAGTTATAACTTTATGACCTGTTGCCTCAATAGAGCCAGTTTCGTGGCCGGCAATATGTCCACTGTCTGCACTGATTATGCCCTGATATGGCTTTAACATTGCTGCAATCATAATAGTGTTTACTTGTGTTCCACCAACAATAAAATGAATATCAACATCATCTCTGTTACATTCTTTTTTTACAAGCTCTCTTGCTCTTTCACAATGAGGGTCAAGACCATATCCTGCTGTTTGCTCCATATTTGTTTTCAGCATTTTTTCAAGTATGGCAGGGTGTGCGCCTTCACCGTAGTCACATTCAAACCTTATCATAATTAACTCCTAAAAATTTGTAGATTTATTTTTTAATATTATATCATATAAAATATTTTATAGCCATTATAAAAATATATAAAATATAAAAATTTTTTATGTAAAATAAGTCTAGTTTAATTTTAATAACAAGTTACTCATATCGGATTTTATATTGTCATGAAATATACTTAATGATTATATACAAGATATAACTTCAAAACTGAAAACTACATAAGAAATTCCGTCGCCATTTCCACTATGAGTACCGTAATTTGAAATTTATGTACCATTTGATATATCAATACCTAAACTATTTGATATTTTATTTTGTATGCTTTTTCTCAACAAGAAGTCAAAACTAAAATGAGTAACATAAGAAAACTAATTACTAATAATTTTTGTTTCATAATAAATTTCCTTTCTAAATTAGTAATATTATTTGAGTTTTTAATAAATAAAATAACTTTAATCAAAATGAATGTATTATATCATTCTTTAACTTATTTTATATGTAATACATATTAAAATTTTTATGAATTCATATTATAAAAATAATATGGTGTTTAATATAAAGCTATTTGGTGGTACAATATAAATTACTAAATATATTATGG
>JAHHUE010000070.1 GCA_020024155.1 Oscillospiraceae bacterium
AGTCAAAGATAATGCAATTGTAGTAAAAGAGAACAAAATACAATCAGAAGGTTCTGAAAATACATCATCAGAGTTCTGGGTTTTGCATATTAATGGAAGTCCCGCAAAAACAGGAAATGCAGAAAAGTTACATACATATTTGACAGAACATTTACATTGTTCCACATATTTGCAACAGAATTTATTTTTATCTATTTAACAGCATATACTGTTTTAGTTTTTTAATATTTAAGTATATAGAAAAGCTGTTTATAAATATCCATAACAACAACACACCTTTTACTCTTGAAAATGTTAAGTATATTGAAAAAATGGCTGCATTACAATTTATTTTAATATTTGATAGTTATATACTGGCTATTATATTTAGTGCCATTATAAAAGTGGATATGGGTGCAGAACTTGAATTTACATATATAATATTTGCACTAATCACATTTTGCTTTGCATATATTTTTAAATATGGATATGAAATACAATTGGATTCCGTAGGAGTTATGTATAACAATCAAGAATAGACAATCTATAATAAACCAATTAAAGCAACGCCAAAATATTTCAGAAACTGATGCAGATAAACTTTATAATCTTTGTGCAGAATTGATTATAAAAGAACATTTAAGTAAAATATAAGCTATTTAATAAACTTAAATAAAACAGCTATGTAACTATAATGGTTTTAGCTGTTTTATTTTGTTTTTTCTGCCCATAATATCTATAAAAAATCGGAGGCAGAAAATGAATAAAATAAAAGTATTTTTATATTCCTTTGGAATAGCATTCAGCCTTATGCTTATATGTTACAGTGTACTATATTGGACAATACCACCAGAAAGCGTAGACAAAAGCCAAAAAAATGTCCCTATACTTACAGCACAGCCTCAGGATAGCAAAACCACCTTGCTTGTTTTGAATAATGAGGATACAAATTTTTTCTTTCTGTTAAAGTTTAACGGCATACAAAAAAAGGTAGGGCTTATATCTATTCCATCGGATTTTTATATAGAATCTTGTGGCAGAACAATATTGGAAAGCTATGACTATGCCGGTATAATGCAGTGTGTGCAAGATTTAAGCACAGAGTTTGATTTAAACATTCACTATCATCTTTTATGCAACGAAAAAACTTTAAGTAAAATAATATCCAGTTTTTCAGGAATATATGTTGATAAGATAAATGATTTTACACCACAGTCAGTAAAAGAGCTTATTTTTAAAGGTACTGACTATATGGACATTGGCACTTTTATAAGCACTGTTGCACAGCTTAGTGTATATCTTGATAACACTGTTGGGCTTGAATTTATAAATAATATAGGTATGTATCTTATAAAAAACAATATGCTTAACATTGCAGCTTATTCAATTGATGATGTCAAAAAGAATTTTTCATATCTTAAAACAAATATTGCAACAGAAGATTTTGAACGCTTTAAACGCATTTTCACTCTGTTAAATAATTCAGAAGTTGAGTTTTCCAACATTTTGCTTAAACAGGATACAGCACAGGAAGATATAACAAGACTTTTTAAAGAATAAAATAAAAGACTTATCGGAGTAAATCTGATAAGTCTTTTTTATAGTGCTTGACATCTTACTTAAACTTAAATACTATACAATTATACATTAACATTGATGGAGGTTTTATTATGAACGCATCTGAGATTGTAAAAAATAAACTAATTTCATCTGGTGGCACTGCAAAAATATACGGTATAAATAACGGAGAATATATTATTTCTATATGTAATAATGGAAAAAGTTTTTCTTCTCCTTCTCTTCCAAATGTTACTTATGATTTCACTGTATTTGATATAATTGTAACTCTGTTAAAATCCAAAGGTGGAAAAGCAAGAAAAGGTATTGGCAGAGGAAAAGGGATTCGCATAGGCGATAAAGGTTGTGAAATAGATACAGTTGTTGCATAATAGGCAAAGAGTATTGGGGTAAAAAAATTGGAGAATCCATTTTAGACCCTGTATTCATTATGGCTGCAATTTTAGAATGGGCAGGCTTATGTTATAACAAGCGTGGATATATAGAACTAATATAAAAGGAGAGAATATTCTCTCCTTTTTTATGATTGCTTTTCTGTAATTACTTATTTCTTTCTATAATTTGCTCTTGTTTTTCTCTAATTATTTTTATAATTGTTCTTATTTTTCTATGATTGACTTTTACTTTTTGTAATCAGTGCTGCAAGAAAACCAAAAATCAAACTGGCACTTACACCACCACTGCACGCAGTAAGTCCACCTGTAAAAATTCCCACAAATCCGTGTTGTTTAATTGCTTCTTCAACCCCTTGTGCCAAAGTGTGACCAAATCCCATAATAGGCACAGTTGCTCCTGCACCGGCAAAATCAGCCAATTTATCCCACACACCTATGGCAGATAAAACAAGTCCGCTAACTACAAATAAAACCAAAATTCTGGCTGGTGTAAGTTTTGTAAGGTCAATAAGCAACTGACCTATAACGCACAAAGCACCACCGACTACAAACGCCCAGAAATAATTCATTTCTTTGTCTCCTTTTTACTTCTTATATTAACAAGATGTGCGATACAAGGTATGCTCTCGCCTTGCATACTTGTTGCAGGACTAAGCAAAGCACCGGTTGCAATAAACAAAATATTATTAAGTTTTTCCTTCTCAAATTCAGGCAGAAATTTAGCAGCAATCACACTTGCAGAACAACCACATCCACTTGCACCACTTTGGACTTTCTGTTCTTCGTCATATATAACCATTCCGCAATCAATATGGTTATCCAAAACTATATTTTCTTTTAATAATAAATCTTTAAGCAATGCACTTCCAACTTCGCCAAGGTCGCCTGTAATAATCAAGTCATAATCAGATGCTTTTGTATTGCTGTTTTTTAAATATTTTTTTATTGTATCTGCCGCTGCCGGAGCCATTGCTGCACCCATATTATTTGTATCGGTTACGCCCAAATCTACAACAGCGCCAATTTGAGCAGAATTTATAAACGAAGTTTTTCCCATACTTTGTACAAGCACGCTGCCACAACCGGTAACTGTCCACTGCGCAGTCGGAGTTCTTTTTCCACCGTAATCCAAAGGTGTTCTGTACTGTCGTTCAGCTGTGCAAAAGTGGCTTGATGCCAAAGCAATCGCATTGTCGGTATATCCTGCATCAACCATACAACTTGCTATAATCATACTCTCAGCCATTGTACTGCACGCATTGTATAAGCCCAAAAATGGAAAACCAAAATCTCTCATAGAAAAAGCCGTTGATGTAATCTGATTGCACAAATCTCCGCCCATAAATAAATTTATATCATTTACTGATAAGCCTTTTTTGTGTAATAAGTGATTTATACAACGGGTCTGCATTTCTGTTTCTGCCTTTTCCCAAGTATCTTTTGAAAAATAATCATCTTCACTACATTCATCAAAAAGGTGTGCAAGAGGGCCTTCACTTTCTTTTTTTCCAACCACAGATGCCCACGCAGTTATTGAAGGCGAATTTTTATATTTTATATACACGATTTAAAATCCTTTCAAATAAATATCTTATGCAGAAAAAGGAGACAAATGAGTCTCCTTTTATATATAAACAAGACAATCTTTAAAATCGTCTTGACATCCAGTAAATAACCCCATAAATAACACTTGCCAAAGTGCCATATACAATAACAGGGCCTGCTATAATAAACATCTTTGATGCAACACCAGTTATATAACCTTCTGACTTAAATTCAATTGCAGGGCTTACAACAGCATTGGCAAATCCGGTTATTGGCACCAAAGTTCCAGCGCCAGCTCTTTTGGCAATTTTGTGATACCATCCAAGAGCAGTAAATATTGCAGAAAGTCCAACAAGAGAAACACTTGTCATAAGTCTTGCATCAGAAATTGTAAAATGCATTTTCATATATAAAGTTGTCAGTATCTGACCAATAAGACAAATCGTTCCACCCACAAAAAAAGCCCAAAGACAGTTAGAAAATATCTTAGAGTTTGGAGAATATCTCTTAACCATTTCTGCATAGTTTTTCTTATCCATACTATACTCCCCTATATTTCAAGATGATTAGCAAGAAAAGTGCTTGTAAGCACCAAAAGTTTTTTCTGTGCGTCAGTAATAATTTCGCTTTCTCCTGCAAGCAGAGCCACCACACCAATACCGTCACCGGAAGCAATAATAGGTGTTGCCCCTATAATGATATATTCACTTCTTTGGTATGGATATATAATTTTTTCGCTTGCAAATTGTTTAAAGTAAGATGTTCTCTGTTTAAGCAATTCTTCAATTTCATCAGGAATTGGAAGTCCGATAATTTCCTTTTTGCCTGAACCACTGTAAGCGATAACTCTATCACTGTCAAAAATTATGCAGTGAAGTCCACTAACCTTGTATAAGCTATCAGCATAATTTTGGCTAAATTCCGATAATTCTGACATGATAGAATATTTTTTAAAGATAACCTCTCCGTCTTGACTGGTAAAAATCTCCAAAGGGTCGCCCTCACGCATTCTCATTGTTCGTCTTATTTCTTTTGGTATAACAATTCTGCCCAAATCGTCAATTCTTCTCACAACACCCGTTGCTTTCATATATAATCCTCCTATTAACAGGTTTTATTTTAGTATTTACCATAATTGGTATTTTATTCTTTTTTATTTAAAAAATATAAATTATTTTAAAAAACTTATTGACAAAATAAAATTATAATGTTATTATAATACAGCAATATGCGCTAGTAGCTCAGCTGGATAGAGTACTTGACTACGAATCAAGGGGTCAGGGGTTCGAGTCCCTTCTAGCGCACCAGATAAAGCTTTGAAACTTAGTTTCAAAGCTTTTTCTTTTTTGTAAAAATTATATAGCTCTAACGAAAAGGATTTATAAAATTAAAAACTAAAAAACCATACACAAAAAATATGGTTTTATCAAGTATTTGCCTTGCAATAAGCGTTATTATGCCCTATGTTTTTCATTTTGCTGGCCCACAAAGTGGAACAATGTTTTTGCTTTTATTTTTGGGAATTGCTATATCTGCTTTTATCGTTCCAATAAAATACACTATTCTTATCGCAATTCTTGCACCGGTTATAAATCATCTTGTATCAGGTATGCCACCTGTTCTGATTATTTATTTTATGATTGTTGAAATTGTATCTTATGGTATGATACTAAGTATTTTAAATAAAAAAATAAATTCATTTATAAGTATTGGTTTAGCCTTAGTATTATCTCGTTTGGTATACATTTTTACTATTTTAATTTTTACTAATATCTTTAATCTTTCACTGCCGTTTGCAAGTTTACCTATATTGTTATCATCAATTATCACATCACTTCCTGGCATAATAATGCAGATACTTATTGTGCCTGTAATTTACAAAGCTTATTCCAAAACAAATTTAATACACTAAACAAAAAAGGTATCATATCTTACTGATATGATACCTTTTAAATTATCTGTTATGGATGACATCTGTCACAAGGAGAATAACCTTTTTCAATAAGGTCATCATGAGTGCCAACAATTTCTTTTTTGTTTTGTGGTTTCATCTTATCCACACTTGAACACTCTGGAAAATGGAACACTTTACTGTTTTTATTTACGATATAAGTAATTTCTCCATCAGTTGTTTCATTTTCTGGTTCTTTTTGTTCTGTTTGGGCTGCTTTGCTCTCTCCTGTTGCATAATTTATTTCTACACCAGGCTGAACATTATAAGCATATACACAGAAATTTATGCCATCTCCGTTATCTTCAACGGAATAACCCTCCATAAGAACACCGTCAGCAACAAGGTTATCCCCTTTAAAAATAGGAGTAACTCTGTACATAACATGATTGTTAGTTTCTTTTATATAGTCAGCAACCTTGTTTTCAAGTGACAACATACCTTGAATATTAAGGTATCTTGTTCCGGTAATAAGATTTTGTTTATTTGCGTTTTCAGCAGTAAGCTGATATCCAATTAAGTGACAACGGTTATACAAATATTTGCCATCAACAAAATCATATTTTGCCATCTGCCAGCCACTTGGCTTAACCTGACCAATACTGCCCCTTTCTTCTGTTGGCATTAAATCTCTACCAATGCAGGAAAAAGCAACGCCACATCTTCCAAGGCTGTCAAGCTCGCTGTATGATTCAAAAGATTTAGTTGTAATTTCATCTTCTGTAAAGTACGGTTTGTTGTTATTAACCTCTACATAAGCCTTATCCGTATAGATAGGCACACTATCAAGAGAAAACTCTGTGCTTTGTACAACACTGTTTTGCTGTGTTGACGCATTACTTGATGGGTTTACAGAGCTATTGTTATTATCAACACCGTTCGCACAACCGGTGAGCAGAGAGAGTGTAACGATGACTGATAATATAACATTATACAATTTATTTTTCATTCTATGTACTCCTTATTTTGTATATTGTACGGCTTTATATAATAACATAAACTATTAAAGAAATAAACCGAATAAGGTTACAATTTAATATATATGAGCCATTTATCGACAATACTGTAACTAAAAAATAAAAAGGCATACTTTTGTATGTCCTTTTATTTCAATATAATATTATAAAATATGTGATGCAATGATATTATCTAATTTACGAATATCAGCACCTTTGGCAAGGTTAATTTTAATATGACCTGCTCTTGTCCACAATTCTATTTCTGCGTTAAAATCAATTCTGCCTGCATTTTCACTTGAATACATATTTATGCTTTTATATGGCAAAGTATAAATTTCAACTTTTTTACCGGTTATACCCTGAGAATCACGCACAATAAGGCGTTTATTGGTAAAAACAGCAACATCCCTTATTGTTTTGTATGCACATTCAGGAACTTCTCCCTCAACAAGCATATCATATATATCATTTGGAACAGCACACTCCATTCCAAAAGTCCAAACTGCTAAAGGTTGCAAATCATTTGTCATAAATATTCATCTCCTTAACCAAAATCTTTTTGCATATCGTCAGGTATTGTATAAGTATCAAATTCTTTTTTTGTTTTAAAATCTATGTAGTGTATAACTGTTTTTTGAGATGGGTCACCTTCTATAAAATGATATGTTTGTACAATAAGTCCAATGCCAAAAACTGCAAAGCTATCAAAGCCTTTTTCAAAAGCAGCTTTGTCTACTATAAGTTTGCAGTCAGTTAAATCATCATTAAACTCAAATTCTTTAATTGATGCAAATTCTTCTGCTGGAAACATATCTTCCAATTCTTTTTTTATTTCATCAAGCATTTGTTTATGCTTTTCTTTTGACATACTGATTGTTATGCTTCCGTCTTCATTGATTTCAACTTTTTTCAAAGTTTTATCTTCTTTTATTCTTTCAGCATATTCTTCAGCGCTTTCATCTATAAATTTTTTCCAAAATGATGGTGCAAAAGTTATCTGAACACCTGTAATCTTTTCTTCAACAACAACTTCATTATTGCCGGAAGATGATTTATCGCTTGATGAGCTATCCTTAGTGTTGTTGCTGCAAGCAGTAAAATTAAACAACATTACAAATGTCATAAGCAATGCCAATATCTTTTTCATAACTTCCTCCAAAAAGGTCTAAAATACTATATTTATCCTTAACATTTTAAGTATAAGTATATCTAATGCCTTAGTCAATAGATATACTTATATCTGTACATTTATATGCAATAACAATCATATTATTTTGCTTTTTATATGGATTTTGCCATAAAATTGATTATAAATTGGAAATATAAATTATATATTTAATAAAAATTTTATATTCAAAAATCACTATTTTACAAACAAAAACCCAAGCTTAAT
>JAHHUE010000071.1 GCA_020024155.1 Oscillospiraceae bacterium
AAAGGTGAAATTATAATATCAAAGAATGGTCAAGATGATATTATTGCTTAATTATGAAGAACGGAAAGGATGATATTATTGCGTAATTTATGGAAGGCAAAGTCAAAAACAGATACTGCACCAAAAATTGAAGAGTATCAATTTGCACAAGCAGATGAATTTGAATTTGACACAGAAGAGGACTTTGAAGAAGAATTGCCTTTGGATGAAGATATAGGAGAAGATGAAGAACTTACATCTTCAGATGAAGATACAGACTCTCTAGGTTATGCAAAAATACAAAGTGAAAAAATAATAAATCAAGCTAAATGTCAGGCAGAAGAAATTATAAGTCAGGCAGAAAGCCAAGCAGAGCAACTAAAAGAATCAATTAGAAGACAAGCATCCGAAGAAGGATATAATCAAGGGTATAATCAAGGTTTTAACGAGGGAATGCAACAAGGAAATGCAAAAATTGTTGAAGAAATCTCCAAAAAAAAATCAGAACTTGACAAACAGTTTGTAGATAGAATTGATGATTTTGTAAAAAAATCAGAAAATATATTAGGACAGCAATTAAAAGATAATTTGAATGATATGAGAGACTTATCAATTGCAATTGCTGAAAAAGTTATCAGTATAAGTTTGAAAAGCAGTACAGAGATAATCGGAAAAATGATTCAAACAGCAGTAGATAAAAGAAAGCGTCGTGAATGGGCACATGTGTATATTTCAGAATGTGACGCTAAGAGGATAACAGTTTTACCACCTGCAATGGCAACTGCTCTATCAGAATTATCAGACCATGTAAGAATAATTCCAATGGCAGATGATGAATCCGGAACATGCATTATAGAATGTCCGGATGAAATTATTGACGCAAGTGCTGCTACACAAATTCAAAATATAAAAGATATGTTAAATACACAGCCTGTCAGCGATAGTATGACAACATCTTTATTACAAGATACCAAGGGGAATAGTTATGTTTCGTCAAATGATTCGTCAAGTCTATAATGCAGAAACTTATAGTTTGACAGGGAAGATAGAAAATGTTGTTGGTATGTCCATTGAAGCATCAGGTGGACATGCTGCGGTAGGCGATATTTGCCGTATCTATAACGGAGATTCTGGAACACAGGTAACAGCAGAGGTTGTAGGTTTTAAAAACAATAAAATATTATTGATGCCATACTCTGAAATGAATGGTATTTCAGCAGGCAATTTGGTAAGAAATACAGGCAAGCAGTTGACACTGCGTGTTGGCGAGTTTTTGAGAGGACGCATTATCAATGCCTTGGGGCAACCTATTGATGGAAAAGGCCCTCTTGAAGGAGGAACACCTTACTGTATTACAGGTTCTCATATCAACCCACTAGAAAGACCACCTATAAGAGAAAAAATGGAATTTGGTGTAAAAGCAATAGATGGAATGATAACAATAGGCAAAGGACAGCGTATTGGTATTTTTGCAGGTTCCGGTGTAGGTAAAAGTACACTTATGGGTATGATTGCAAAAAATGTTAAAGCCGATATAAATGTAATTGCACTTGTTGGAGAACGTGGACGCGAAGTTTTGGAGTTCATACAAAAAGATTTGGGCGAAGAAGGTATGGCACGTTCTATTTTGGTTGTTGCAACTTCTGACCAGCCAGCTATGTTGAGAATGAAATGTCCAAGTGTTGCAACAGGTATTGCAGAATATTTTAGAGACCAAGGTTATGATGTTCTTCTTATGATGGACTCACTAACCAGATTTGCTATGGCACAAAGAGAGATAGGTCTTGCAATAGGTGAACCTCCGGTATCTCGTGGTTATACGCCGTCAATTTATTCTGAACTACCTAAACTTCTTGAAAGAAGTGGTAACTTTAAGAAAGGTTCAATTACAGGTGTATATACAGTTTTGGTAGAAGGTGATGATACAAATGAACCTATTGCTGATACTGTGCGTGGTATTCTTGATGGGCATATTATTCTATCCCGTACATTAGCTAACGCAAACCACTATCCAGCTATTGATGTAAGTGGTAGTGTTTCAAGACTTATGAATGAAATTGTTTCACCAGAACATTTACAGTTGGCATCAAAAGCCAGAGATATACTGGCTGTTTATGAGCGAAATTCGGATTTGGTTTCAATTGGCGCATATAAAGCAGGTACAAATAGAAAACTGGATTATGCATTGACAAAAATAGATGATGTTAATGCTTTTCTAACACAAGGTGTAAATGAAGTTTTTACATATGAGCAGACTCTCGATAAATTACAGGAAATTTTAAAATAGTAGGCACTAAAGGAGGCGCTTTCTGTGAAAAAATTTAAGTTTTCTTTGGATACTGTTCTTACATATAAACAACAGGTTTTAGACTCATTGCAAACAGAACATGCTGTTGCAATAGCTGAGGTTCAAAAGCAAAGAGAGAAGCTTACACATTTACAGCATAGTTATAGAGTATATGCTGAGGAATATCAAACTCGTTGCAAAGAGGGAATGGGGATAAAAGATGCTATCGCTTATCAAGCCGGACTTCGTGCAAGAGAAAGAGAAATTGAGCAGGAAATGGGTGTTTTGTCTAACCTGCAAAGAAAAGAAGAAGAAAAAAGAAATTTAGTTGTTGAGGCTAAGTTGGAAACTTCATCACTTGAAAAATTACAAGAAAAGAAACTTAATGCATATAACACAGCTCTGGCTAAAAGTGAAGAGCAATTTATAGAAGAATTTGTTTCTGTTAGATGTAATGATGCAAATTTTCAGAAATGTTAACGGTAGTAAGATGTGATTTGATTTTATATCAATTGACACTTTCTATATATTTATAATGTATATATTGAAAGGAGGTGAAAAAGTGAGTAGTATGCAAAATGATTTGTTTTCCATGATTCAAACTATAACAGTAAACAACAAAAAAAATAATTGTAGCTCTAAGAAAGAATCTGCAAAAAACAACAGTTTTGAGCAGTGCATTAAAGAATACACAAACTCAAAAAAACAAGAAACTGTTTTAGAAGATGAAAATGTTAACACAAATAAAGGCACTTCTAAAAAAGAAGAGTTGGATATAACATTGTTGCAACAGTTGGCAGCTATGCAGATGGTAAATATTACCCCAGAAGAAATCGTTGTTCCTCAAGAAGTTATTTCTCAGCAAACAGTTGTTGGTGAAGTTGAAATAGTTATACCAGAAGATGGAAAACAGCAAAATTCAAATGTTTATTCAAAAGATGTTCCAACAGTTGAAGTTGACGCAGATGGTAAAATCCAAGAACAAGTTATCGTTGAAGATATTGATAACTCAGCAACAAAAAATGATGGAAAAGAAGGTTTAGAACACGATTTTACAACAAAAGAAACCAAAGTTGAAAAATCTGATGTAAAAAAACAAGGCTCTTTTGAATCGGAAGATGTTGAAATTAAAGTTGAAGCAGAAGAATCTATATTTGGTAAATTGGAAACAATTCCTGTAAAGGTTAGTGAAACAACAAATACTGAAAAAAGTTCAGAAGCCAAAAATGTTGAAACACAAGTTGTTGAAAAAGTTGTAAAAACAATTTCCTCTGGAGAATCAAAAGTAGAACTTCAATTAAATCCAGAACATCTTGGTAAAATTTCAATTGAAGTAACTCAAAAAGAAGATGGCTCATTGTCCATTGCATTAACAGCAGAACACAGCAGCACAAAAAATCTTTTGGAACGCATAATGCCAGAAATGCAGCAAATGTTGCGTAGTAATACACAACAGAATGTTCAAATCCAAGTTTATGAACAAGAACATCATCAAGAGATGTATGATGAACAACATCATAATAATCAGCAAGGTCATAATCAAGAAAATGAACATCATCAAAGAAATAATCAAAAACACAATGAAGACTTCTTAAATCAGTTACGATTGGGACTTGTACACACAGTTGATTTTGAATAATAAGAAAGGAAGTTGATTTTTTTTGGGCGACTATATGAATAATCTTAGTGCAACACGCGCATCTAATAATATATCACATGCAGATTTCTTTGCTGGAAATAAAACACAGCCAAAAGGCGACCTTAGCATGAATGACTTTCTCATGTTAATGGTTACTGAACTTCAAAACCAAAGTATTGACTCAAATGCAGATACATCTCAAATGTTAAGTCAGATGGTAATGATGCAAATGGTAGATGCTATGACAAATATGACTCAAGCTTCTATTATGGGTTATGCAGCTTCTTTGGTTGGCAAAACGGTAACAGTTGGCGAAGTTGATTCAAACGGCAGAGTGCAGGAAGTTGTTGGAACTGTAACTGGCACAGGTGTAATGAACGGCGAACAAGTGGTATTTGTTAACGATAAATACTATTATATGAATCAAATTATAGCAGTTGGTACTCTTCCAGCAGAAAAACCAAACAGTACAGATGGAACAGAAAAACCTGAAGGAGTAGAAAAACCAGAAAGTTCTGACAAGCCAGAAAGTACTGAAACTCCAAATGTTACAGAAAATCAGGAAAATGTTGAAAATCCAGGTTTTGTAGAAAAACCGGAAGCTCCATCAGAAAATCAAAATGTGGAGAATAATCAACAAAACGAGGATAAAGCTCCTGAAGTAACATTTTAAGGGAAAATTAAACACCTGTAATAGACATAAAGTTTAAAAAGAGGTGATAAAAATGATTGAATCATTGCAAAGACAAAGAATTGTTCAACAAACAAATTCTTATCCAAGCATAGAGAAAAAACATTCAGTCCAATTTAATGAATTGCTAAAACTTCAGTTGGAGCATGCAGATGTCGCTAATAACGATTTGACTTTTTCTAAACATGCACGATTTAGAGCAGAAGAAAGAGGTATCGAAATAAATCAGGCATTGATTGACCAATTAAAGGGTGGCATGATAAGAGCACAAGAAAAAGGTGCAAAAAATATTCTTGCTCTAGATGCAGAAAAAGCATTTATTATTAACATACCAAGTGCAAAAGTTATTACTGCAATTAGGCAAGATGAAATGCAAAACAACGTATTTACAAATATTGATGGTGCCGTGTTCCTGTAATAAATACAGATAGCAGGACCTTTTATGGAAGCTAGGATATTTTGCCCGTTTGACAAAATATCGGCGACACCTATATAGAAAGGATTTAATTTAATTATGACCGGAGCAATGTATGCAGCAATCGCTGGCTTAAGAACACATATGAGCAAAATGAATGTAATTGGTAACAATATAGCTAATGTAAATACCAATGGTTACAAATCACAAAGAGCAATATTCAAAGATGCTATGTATACAATGTATTCAAGTGGTTCAAATGGTACATCAACATCTGGTGGTAAAAACCCAGCACAGATTGGTTATGGTTCACAATTGAGCACAATTGATATTAACATGACAACAGGTACATATACATTGGGTAACAATACAGAGTGTATGCTTTATGGCGACGGATTTTTCCTTGTAGGCGATAAAGACGCTCCAATTAACCCAAATGACCCTAACAGCATTAAAACACTTAAAATGACTCGTGTTGGTGACTTTGGATTTAAAGCTGATGGTTATCTTTGTGATGGTAGTGGTAACCCAGTATATGGTTTTCTTACAACAGGTGTTGATAAAGACGGTAAACCAATAGTAAGTGACCAGCTTGTTCCAATTCGTTTACCAAAATTGACAACAGAAAAAGATGCTCAAGGTAAAGACCAAGATAAAATAGCTTATCCAGTTGTAAAAGATAATGCTGGTAATGATATTCCACTTAAAGATGCAACAAAAGATGATGGTTCAGAATTGCCGTTTGCTCAAATTGATGGTATAAAAATAGACCCTAAAACTGGTGCTATTACAGGTTCATCAAAAGATACAGATGAAATTATTACACTTGGCTACCTTGCTATTGGTAATGTTACAAACCCAAATGGTGTAACTCATGAAGAAGGCTTCTACTACACAGCAGGTGATGGTGCAGGTGACTTAAATGTTTCATTGATAGGCAGTACTGCTAAAGACCTTGGTATTGAATATATTAACGGCAGCTTGTTCAACCAAGCAGGCGGTAACACACAATCCGAAAAAATGAAAATCGGTAGTGCTGGCGGTACAAAACTTATGGCTGGTGCTTTGGAAGGTTCTAATGTAGACTTGGCTAGTGAAATTTCTGAAATGATTACAACTCAGAGAGGTTATCAAGCTAATACTCGTATTATCACAGTTACAGATAGTATGTTGGAAGAACTTGTAAACATCAAACGTTAATTTATTAAATTTATAAATACATAATTGAATATGGGGTATGAAATTTACCTCTTACCCCTTATTCATGTATTTTAACAATATAAAAGGATGGTTCAGTATGATACTTTTAACTAAAAGAAATAATGAAAAGTTTCTGGTCAATCATCTTCAAATACAATATATTGAATTGATACCTGAAACAAAAATTGTAATGATGAATCACGACTATATTCTTGTTCGTGAGACAACAGAAGAAATAATAAAAAAAATTATGGATTATAATGCAAAAGTACAAGATATTCACAGAGAAATATCTATAGAAAACAAGCATTAAGTCTATAAAATATAAAAGTTTCTTGTTTCTCACAGGAGGATAAATAAAAATGAAACAAAAACTAAATATAACTTACATAATAGGTTTGGTTGGTGCTATACTTGTTGCTGTAGTAGGTATGGTTAGTAAAATAACACCAGATTTTAAAGTACAAATAAACTTTAAATGGCTATTAAACTTTTTTGACCCATCCAGTATCTTTATCACAATTGGATGTACATTATTTATAGTGGTAGCTAGTTTCCAAGGTTCTATGATTAAAGAAATGGGAAAACATTTTAAAGTTATTTTAAATAGCAATCAGTTTGAACCAATGTTCTATATTGATCAACTTGTAGAGCTTGCTCAAGTTGCAAGAAAAGAAGGTCTTCTTGCTTTGGAAGAAAGAGCAAAACAACAAACAGACCCATTTTTTAGACAAGCAGTTATGTTAATAGTTGACGCATATGATTCAGATAAAGTTCAAAATATTTTGGAAACAGATATAGAAAATATGTCATCACGCCATGATGCCGTTGCTCGTATGTATGAAAAAGCATCTGCTATTGCTCCTGCATTTGGTATGGTTGGTACTCTTGTTGGTTTGATAAATATGCTTAAAGGTATGGACTTATCTGCCGGTGGACAAAGCAGCTTAGGTAGTGATATGGGTACAGCTTTGATTACAACTTTGTATGGTAGCTTGCTTGCTCATATGGTATTTGGCCCAATTGCAACACAACTTAGAAACCGTGATGAAGAAGAAGTTTTATGTAAATTGATAATTGTAGAGGGTGTAAAATCAATTCAAGCTGGTGAAAACCCTAAATTTATTCGTGACCGTCTTATGACATATATGTCTCAAAAAGTAAGAGAGGCATCTAATGGTGAAGAAGGAAACGAAAAAGGTAAAAAATCTAAAAAATAAACAAAGAAAAGGGTGAGATAGTATGAAAAGGAAAACAAGGGATAGTGGTGGCGGAGC
>JAHHUE010000072.1 GCA_020024155.1 Oscillospiraceae bacterium
TTTTAATAAAATATTATTTTATAAGTTTTTAATATACAGTACATAAAAAAATTATAAAGCTTTTAATATCATCATATATTTTATAAAAATATTTCCATAATTTGTGAGCAAAACTTAATAACTATATTTTATTATAACAAAAGTGGAAAATTTTCTATAAAAAGTGTAATATAGTTTTAATTTATAATTGCATGATGTATAATATGAATAATATTATGCATTGACATAATGCAAATATGAGAAAAGAGAGCTAGCCATATCACAACAATTTCTCCGGCACTTCCGTTTGCGTTATTTGATTCATCAGTATCAAAAGTTAATGAAATGTGTCAGTATAACGGTAAAATTGTTTTTGATGGTGTAGTTGATTGCGCAAAAGAATGTTTGAAAAATGATATCCCAGTGGGAATTGGCACAGATACAGGGTGTATATTTATAACACATTATGATATGTGGAGAGAAGTAAATTATTTCAAAAAATATTGCGATGTGTCTAACAAATTTGCTTTGTATACTGCAACACTTGGCAATGCAAAAATAGCTAAGATAGATAATGTTACAGGTAGCATTGAGAAAGGTAAATATGCAGATATAATCATAATGAAAGAAAATCCATTAGATAATATAGAAGCATTGCGTAATTTAAGCTATGTTATTGCAAAAGTAAAAATATTTGAAAATCCAACTGTTAAAAAATGCAGAATGTTGAAGAAATTCTTGACTAATATAAATAATTTATTTTAAGTTGTTATCTTAGATAATAAATGGGAGAAAAAAATGGATATAAATCTGCAAGAGGCTAAAAAAGAATATTTACATGCTATGCGAATGGGGCAAAAGCAAGTAAGAGAGCTGGCATCAAATGGTAAAAATGTAAATCCGTATGTTTTAGATGATATACTGAAAGACCGTTCAAGCAACTCAATACAAGAAGTTGGCTTTGTTGAAATTCCGGCTGACCGTGTAATTGGAATTGCGTCATCTGGTAGAACTTCTGCTTTTTCAGCAGATTTTTTACCACTTTTAGAAGCTGAAAGTGAGTTTGCAGGAAAGTGGATAAACTTATGTGCAATTCATCTTTCTGATTCTGGGTTAAGAGATCCTATTGGCTGTTTTGAATATATGGGCAATTTCTATGTTCAAGAGGGTAACAAACGAACCAGCGTATTAAAATATTTTGGTTCGCCTAAAATTCCTGCAATAGTTCGTCGTGTTTTGCCAAAACCAAGTGATGACCCAAGAGTGATTGCTTATTATGAATTTCTTGAATTTTATAAAGCTACACATATATATGATGTTCAGTTTTGCCAGCCAGGGCAGTATGCAACGCTTTTGGCTTTTTTAGGCAAGGAAATAGGGGAAGAATGGACAGAGCGAGAATGTAAAACATTTTCATCATATTTTCAATATTTCAAAGAAGCATATCTTTCATTAAAGGGTGCCAATTTGGATTTATTACCTGAAGAAGTATTATTGCTTTGGTTGCAAATTCATCATTTTAGTGAGATAGGAAAAATATCATCTGAGGAATTAAAGAAAACACTGATAGAGCTTTGGAATGATGTTGTTTCTCTTGCAGACCAAGCTCCGATGCAAGTTCGTATGGAGCCTTCTAAAGATGTTAAAGTTGGCATATGGAGTAAAATTATACCACAGAAACAAGAAAAGCTTGTTGTTGCTTTTATATATCCAAGAGACCCAAAAAGAAGTCCGTGGGTAAGAGGGCACGATAAGGGAAGAAAACATCTTGAAGAAGTTTTTCCAAATGAAGTTGTTGTGCATACCTATTGTAATGCTGACACAATAGAGCAGGCAGAAAAAATACTTGATAAAGCAGTTAGCAATGGAGCACAAGTTGTATTTACAACAACACCTCAACTGAGCAGAGCAACATTAAAAGCAGCAGTTAAATATCCAAAAGTAAGATTTTTAAATTGTTCAGCTGACGCACCATATTTAAGTGTACGCAGTTATTACTGTCGTATTTTTGAAGGAAAATTTATAACTGGAGCAATTGCCGGAGCTATGGCAGATGATGACTATATTGGATATGTTGGTTCTTATCCTATTTATGGTGTGACTGCATCAATAAATGCTTTTGCATTGGGCGCACAAATGACAAATCCAAGAGCAAAGATAAAACTTGGGTGGTCTTGCATAAAAGGAAATCCAGTGGGGGATTTTATAACAAGTGGAATTAAAGTTATATCCAACCGTGATATTCCTACGCCAAATAAAAAATATCTTGAGCTAGGCGAATATGGTGCTTATTATATAAATAAAGATGAATATATCCCATTAGGCTCTCCTTGCTGGATGTGGGGAAAATTCTACGAAAATGTTGTTCATTCAATTTTATCAGGTGGTTGGGAGCCGGAAAAAAATTCCCCAAGACCAATAAATTATTGGTGGGGGATGGACAGCGGTGTTATAGATGTGCAATTATCAGATAAAATTCCGGATGGTTTGTTGTGCTTGGCAAATATACTAAGAGATGGTATAAAAAATGGTACAATAGACCCATTTAAGCGTAAAATTATAGCACAAGACGGAAGAATAATAAACGATGGAAACAGAACTCTTACACCGGATGAAATTCTTCATATTGATTGGTTGTGTGAAAATATTGAAGGTAAAATACCAGAGTTTAATGAAATTGAAGCTTATTCAAAAGCAATGGTAAGAGAACTTGGAATTTATAGAGATACTATTCCAAAAGAAAAGGAGGGTACAATATGAAAATATTAGCTATATCTGATGAAGAATGTGCATCATATTGGGATTATTACTCTCCGGAAAAGCTTTCTGAATATGATTTGATTATTTCTTGTGGAGATTTAAAAGCATCATATCTTTCATTTCTTGTTACAATGACAGGTAAGCCGTTGCTGTATGTCCATGGAAATCATGATACTTCATATACTCAAAAACCACCGGAAGGTTGCGACTGTATTGATGACCAATTTGTTATTTACAATGGAATAAGAATTTTGGGGTTAGGTGGATGCAAGTCTTCTAATTCAGGAAATTTTCAATACACAGAAAAACAAATGAGACGCAGAATATCAAAATTAAAATATATGTTATGGAAATATGGTGGTGTGGATATTGTCGTAACTCATGCACCACCAAGCAAACTTGGGGATATTCCTGATAGCACAATGCATGCAGGCTTTGAGGCGTTTGTAGAATTGATTGAAAGATATAACCCTCAATATCTTTTGCATGGACATGTCCATATGAGATATATGGGAAATAAAGAGAGAATAGTTGAATATAAAAACACAAAAATAATAAATGTTAGTGAAAGATATTCTTTTGATATTGAAGACAAGCCGGTAAGTGATAAGTTAAAAAATAAACTTGTATATAAAACACGAATTCCAAAGTCTAAACATCAAGACACTGTTTTTATGTATGTGCAAAAGTAAATATATAATACGAAAAAAGGAACAGTATGTTTTTAGTATACTGTCCCTTTTTTCGTTTTTTGGATTATAAAAACTAATGAGATTAAAAGAAGTTAGCAATAATTGATGTATAAAGTATTTACTATAAAAGATTATTACTTATAAAAGATTTAGAATATTTAAGATGTATAAAAAGATAATTTGCTGAAATATAACATTATTTTAGCAAATACTTTACTTAAACAACATTTCGTATTTGATTATACGATAAAAATATGATAAAGTCTAATTATAAATATATATTGATTGATAATAAAATTTTATAAGGTAGATATTATGTTTGATTTTAGATTAAATACTTTTTTAAAACTATGTGAAACAATGAATTATAGACGGGCAGCGGAACTTTTAAATGTTACACAACCATCAGTTACACAACATATACAGTATCTGGAGGCGTATTATAAGTGCAAATTATTTATATATGATGGAAAAAAACTTACAATGACACCACAAGCATACACTTTAAAAAAATATGCAGTATCTATGCAGTATCAAGAAAAAAAGCTAATAGAATCTATGGTACATACAAAAGGTTGTTGTTTTAATATTGGTGCAACAAAAACAATAGGTGAATATGCTATTGGAAATCAAATATCAAAATTTCTTGAATGTAAAGACAATAGAATATCAATACAAATAGAAAATACAAATAAAATTTTAGAGCTGTTAGATAAAGGAAAGATAGATTTTGGAATTGTTGAAGGTCATTTCAATAAAAATGAATATGCAAGCAAATTATATAGGACAGAGCCGTTTGTTGGATTTTGCAATAAAAATCATAAATTTGCAGGTAAAACAGTTACAATAAATGAAATCTTAAAACAAGACATTGTTACTCGTGAAGAAGGCTCTGGTACAAGAGAAATTTTAGAGCAATTACTAACTAAATATAATTATTCAATTGAAAATTTTAACAGAAATATTAGTGTAAATAATTTAGGGCTAATTTCAAGTTTAGTTGAAAATAATTGTGGAATTACATTTGCCTATTTATCGGCAGGTATAGATAATGAAAAATTGTCGCCATTTTATGTTAAAGGAAATATGCTTGAAAGAGAATTTAATTATGTTTTCTTAAAAGACACAAAGGCAAAAGAATTTGTGGAAATATTTGATAAATATAAGTGACATTATAAGTTAAAAATGATAAAATATGATTAAAAATTTATAAAATTAAAAGGGAGGAGCTATGCTGAAAATTAAAAGATTTATTCGTCCATTGATATTTATTATAATTGGAGCAATTGCAGGTTACTTGTATTATACATTTTATGGCTGCACAACAGGATGTCTGATTACATCAAATCCGTTTAAAACAATGGCTTATACCTCTGTGATTGGGTATTTAATAAGCGTAATAACTAAGAAGTAAATATATAAATTAACGTTATTTCTTATATTTAAAATTTTTAGTTAGTTTAAGTTTATGTTAATTTAATAGTATAATGTTTTTAAGTTGTTTTATATGATAGTAATTAAATATACAAAAAAGGGATGTATCATTTGATACATCCCTTTTTATTCTATATAGTTTTTTTAAATCTATTAAGAAGCCTGTTCCATAATGTCGTTAATAGCTGTAATAATAGCATTTGAAGTAAGTGTAGCACCAGCAGCAACATCAACATCAGTTGATTGACCTTTAATGATTGCTGGAATTACAGATTTAACAGCAGCTTCGTAAATACCTTCTGTTTCGCCGTGTTCTGTCAATTCAATTGAAACAATTTCGCCATCTTTTACAACAGCTTGAACTGTTACATCAGACATACCTTTAGCTTGAGCTGTGTATGTACCATCTTTAAAGTTTGCTTCAACTTCTGGTTTAACTTCTGTGTTGCTTGCATCGCCTTCTGACTGATTATCAGCAACAACGATAGAAGGTTCTGTGTTACCACCGTTTTCCATAAGGTATGCATAAGCAGAAGAACCTGCGGTTCTACCAAATACAACTATATCTGTTACAGCGTTACCGCCAAGACGGTTACCACCATGAACACCACCAGTTACTTCACCTGCTGCAAAGAGACCGGCAATAGCTGTGTTTTCAGCTGTTAGAACTTCACATTTTGTGTTTATTTTCAAACCACCCATTGTGTGATGAACTGCTGGAGCACAAAGACAAGCGTAGTATTTAGCTCTTGTAAGTGGCAGTTCGATATTTTCGCGACCAAATTCGTCAGTATCGCCATTTGTAACTGCTGTTGAAAATTTGTCCATAGTAGCTTTAAGAGTTGCAGGGTCTGCACCGATTTGTTCTGCAAGACCTTCGATTGTATCTGCTTCCATAACTATGCCAGCATTAACATATTTTTCAATAGCTTTAAGGCTGTCTCTTACTTCTTGGTCAAATACCATATATGCAATTTTATCTGTTTGTTCAAGAATTGCTGCAGAAACAACATCACGAGTTTCCATTTCGTTAATAAAACGGTTGCCTTCTTTGTTTACAAGGATAGCACCGTTACCACGAACAGCTTCTGTGTACATTGTTTGAGTATCTGGGTTAACTGTTGGGTGTGTTTGAATTTGGTCCATATCAACAGTTGCTGCACCAGCTGCAACACCCATTTTTATACCGTCACCAGTAGCACCTGGGATATTTGTTGAGCCAAAGCCTGTAAGTTTTGGGTTGTATTCGATACACATTTCGCTATTTGCACCAAAACCACCTGTTGCAAGAATAACAGAAGTACATTCAATTGTGTATGTGCCTTTTGCATCAGTTACTTTAACACCAGTTACTTTACCATTTTTTGTGATGATTTCTTCAGCTTTAGTATTCAAAAGAACTGGAATTTTCATTTCTTCAAGTTTATTTGTCAATGATTTTACAAGCATTGGACCAACTGATGATGTGTCAGATGGACGGTGAATTCTTTTAACACTTGCACCACCAAAAAGACCAACAACGCTAAGGTCACCACCAATTTCGTTAACAAAATCAACAGCATCTTTAGAATGTTCTACCATGTATGTAACCAAATCAACATTGTTAAGATTTTTACCACCTTTCATTGTATCATCAATAAAAAGTTGGTTTGAATCTTCAATACCTTCAGATTTTTGATATTTTGTTTCGCTGGCATTTAAACCACCAGTAGCTCTAGTAGTGTTACCACCAGTAACACTGCCTTTTTCAACTACAACAATATTTGTTGCACCATCCATTTTAGCTTGAACAGCAGCTGTCATACCAGCACCACCGGCACCAACAACAACTATATCAGCTTTTGTGTCATTGCTTGAGCTAGCACCACTATTGCTGTCTGATACGGAGCAAGCTGTAAAAACAGAAAGCACCATTGCAGCACTAAGTGCTAATGCAATAAATTTTTTCATAATTCTTCCCTTTCTAATATTCGTCATAAGTGAAATTTTTTGGCTTTAACGACAAGATAATTATAACACTAGATAATTTTTTATCAATTGACAAAATAAACAAAGAAAAGAATTATATATAATAATTAACTAATTGAATTTAAAATTTTTTGGGAAAATATTTATGTAATATAAAAATAGGTGATTTTATTATTGACATTTATAATATATTACCTTATTATATTCAAAGACATATATAATACGCATAATACGCATGGATATTATGTAATAATTGACATAATTTTATTCAAAAATAAAAAAATACTATTTTTATCAATTTTTTACTAAAAAAGTGTTGACATAATGAAAAACGTATGGTATTATATAACTCGTCGCTAAGGGTTATGGGAGCATAGCTCAGCTGGGAGAGCATCTGCCTTACAAGCAGAGGGTCACAGGT
>JAHHUE010000073.1 GCA_020024155.1 Oscillospiraceae bacterium
TAGTTATGCTAAGCTAACTGAAATTTTGATTAGCAAAATATTGGGTTAATAATATTTAACCTATATACCAAACATAATATACTTTAATGTCCAGTGCTGTGCGTTCAACTAATATGGATAGATATATTAGAGATTTTTTAAAACAAAATTTAGATGGAATTGTAGTTCAATTAGGTTGTGGATTGGAAACTACATTTTATAGAAACGATAATGGTAAAACAGTATGGTATGAAATATATTTGCCAGATGTTATTACATATAGAAAATCTATTCTTGGAGAATCAGAGCGTGATAAATGTATTGCTTGTTATGCATTTAGTGAGGATTGGATTAAAAAATAAGAGAAGATTATCCGGAATAACCTATTATTATCACTGCGAGTGGTTTGTTTTATTATTTCGAAGAGAGTAAGGTTTTACAGCTCTTTAAAAATCTTAATAAATATGGAAATATTGAAATCGTTTTTGATACAGTTAATTCAAGTGGTATGAAGAGAATGTATAAATATATGAAACAGGTTGGTCATGCTGATGCATCTATGTATTTTTATGTTGATAGTGCTGAAAAAATGGCAGATAAAGTTAATGTTACTGTGTTAAAGGAAGATACATATTATTGTCATACTGATAAAAAAGGTTTGCAGTTTATGACATCCACTTTTATGAAAGTTTCTGATAAGTTTAAAATGGTAAAGATTCTTTATATTGGATTTGATAAATAATTTAATAATAGAAAATAAATCACAAATAAAAAGCTGACAGCTATAATTGCCAGCTTTTTTATTTGGTTATCTAAAAATTGATTACAACTTTATTATTATTATATTCTGTTACATCAAGTTCTACACCATATACTTTTTTTAACATTTCTGAATTAACAACTTCTTGTGGATTTCCATAAGCAATAACTTCTCCACAAGAGGATAAAGCGATAATTTCATCACTATATTTTATAGTTTGATTTATATCATGCAAAACCATAATAATAGTTATTCCATATTTTTTATTAAGCATTTTTACAAGTTGCAGAATTTGTAATTGATAACGAATGTCAAGATATGTTGTAGGTTCATCAAGTAAAATAGTTTTTGTTCCTTGAGCTAGGGCCATAGCAATCCAAACACGTTGTCTTTGTCCACCGGATAAATTTTGGATATGCCTGTCTTTTAAAGAATATACACCAGTAATCTTCATAGCTCTTTCTATCATTTTTTCGTCATTTTCATTATATGAGGAATATGATATTTTATTATGTGGAATTCTACCATAAGAAACAAGTTTTTCAACAGTAATATCCCCAGGAGCAGTATTGTTTTGATGAACTATTGCAACTTTTTTTGCAAAATTTGAAAGACTGATTTTGTCAAGAGGTTCATTTGAAAACCTTATTTCACCATCATAGTTTTTTAAATTTTTTGTCAAAAGTTGAAAAATAGTGGATTTACCACAACCATTAGGTCCAATTATTGTTGTAATTTTACCTTTAAGAATTTTTACATTAAGATTATGTAATATAGTTTTTTCTTCGTATGCAAAAGAAAGATTTTTAATTTCAAAGCTAATGTTATTTTCCATAGATACCACCATTTTTTCTTAATAGAATTATAAATGTAATGCCACCTACAATAGAAAGTATAACAGATGCATTCATTTCGTAAGGTTTTATGAGTGTTCGTCCCATTGTATCAGCAAGTAAAAATAAAAAGGCGCCTGAAATTGCAGAAAAAGGAATAAGTAATCTGTGTTCACTGCCTACAAAAATTCTACCAATATGAGGAACAAGAAGACCGATAAAACTTACAGGCCCAACTATTGCAGTACAACCACCAACAAGGAATACAGCGATAATGCTTATTATCAAACGAACTTTATCAATGTTTACGCCCAATCCACGAACTGTTTTATCTTCAAGACCACAGAGATTACACCATCTTGCAGATATAAAAGCTAATACAAGTCCTATTAAAGAAACAATTGCAAGGATATGAACATCATTCCAAGTTTTCATGGTTATATTGCCTTCAACGATAGAAGCTACACCGGAGAGATTTTTTCCACTCATAGAATTTACAGCAGATGATAAGCCTGTAAATAGAGATTGCATAGCTACACCCATAAGAATAATACGCAAAGGGGATAAAGAACCTTTCCACGCAAGACTATAAACTAGGAAGAAAGCAAAAAGTCCACCCAAAAAGCTAAATAATGGAGCTATAAAATACAATTTTGGAAGAAGTGCTGTTGCAATAACGGCTGCAAAACCAGCACCACTAGAAATACCTAATAAACCAGGGTCTGCAAGCGGATTTTTAAGTATAGCTTGAAATAGCACACCAGATACAGCAAGCGCTGAACCTGCCATCATTGAAATAAGAATTCTTGGGAATCTTAAATCGTATACTGATGCAACATCTGGGTCATATTCAACAAAAAGTCCTCTTAATAGCTGAGGAAATGTTAATTTTATACTGCCTAAATTCACTGAAACAAAAAATAAAAAAATCAGTGTGATTGTAAGGACAATAAATGATACTGTTATTTTTCCAGCACTTTTTTTATGAGATGTCATTGTAGTCCTCCTGTTAATTTTGATTATAAAGTAGTTGGTCCAGTGTTTCCAAAGCTTCAGCATATTCAAAGTTTGCGCTCATACCAAATTTTCCATGAGGCAAGTCATATACTTTATTATTTTTTACAGCAGTAAAATGTTTCCAAATATCATTTGTTTTAAATTCTTCTGCAAACATTTCCATAACACTGTCAGGAAGAGCATGTGCTGTTCTTAATATTATATCTGGGTCTTTTTTCAACATATCTTCTGTATTTACATTTAGAAATTCATCATCAGAACCAGCATAAATATTTATTCCACCAGCCATTTCAACTAAACTGCCAACATAAGAGTTTTCAGTTGCGACAACATATGAGCCTGGTAGCCCCATAAGTATTAAAACCGTAGGGGCTTGTTTATTGAGATGGCTTTGTTTATAGTTTTCATAGTATGTATTAAATTCATCAGTAAGCCTTTGGGCTTCCTCTTCACGATTAAAAAGTTTACCCATATCATCAATGGATTTATACATACCAAAAATACTTTTTAAATTTACAAAACCATATTGCAATCCTGCTGCATCGTATTTTGGAGCAAGGTCACTACTTAAACTGGAAGGACTTAAAACCCAGTCTGGTGAAAGCTGAGAAAGTATTTCCATATCAGGATTCATTGGGCTACCTATAATAGTGGCATTTTTATAATTTTCTGGAATTTCTGCAAGAGATGTTTTTGGAATACCTGTTACATTTAAGTCTAGTTTTTCACAAATTTGCATTATTGATACACTTGTTGCAGCAACAGTTGCATTTGAATTATCAGTATTTTGACTTTGTTTAGATAATCTTTGGTCAACACAACCGGTAAAAAGCATAAAAGATGTAAGTGCCAATGCTATTGTTTTCTTAAACTTCATCATTTTTAGTCTCCCAGTCATCATCAAGAAGTTCTTTGGAAAAATCTATCTCATCTTCATCATCATTACGCTTTGTGTAAACTTGTTTAACTGTGTGTGTGTTGCTTTTGAAAATCAAAGATTTTACAATAGAGAATACTAAACAAGCAAGAAGTTGTGCACAAAATGTAAGTACAAAAAGCATAATCCAAACATCTGTACCGATTTTCAATTCTTTTATATTTGATATTTCGCCAGAAGTGCTTTTATCGTTTGTATTTGCAGTGTAAGCATTTTTTTGTCCACCAGTAACTAAACCGTCTACATTGTTATATGAATTATTTGAAGTATTTGTATTACTTACACTTGGTACTTCACTTTCATCTGTTTGCAAGAAATTTGCTGTATTACCATTAACAAAATTATCAAGTGTTATAAAGAACACAACACTTCTGCCCATAGGTTCAACAAAACATTCAGCGCGTATAATTGTTGACTTATCTTCAATTGAAATTTTTAAATCAACAGTATCACCAGTTGAGTCAGTTGTTTCAAATGCAGCATCTTGCCATTGACTGTCACCATATTTTTGAGTAGACAAAATTATATCAGAAATACTATCCATCATTTTAAAACGAAGAGACAAAAGATAGTCATTGTTTGGTGTTTGTTCAATTAAAGCTGTTGAATCTACCACATTACCAACCATTGATTGTCCAAGAGCCTCACTGGATTCTCCACCAGAATCTTCAATTTTGTTAGTTACAGGATGTCTATAATGTCCAGAAACAGTTGCACTTTCACAAGGCAATTGAGCAGCATAGCTTACAATTGAAATGTTAAGAATTGCAATAAGTGCAAAAGCAGTATACATAAAAATTTGTTTTAAATATTTACTTTTCATATTTTTATTTCCTTATTACCATTTTTTAAACTTTCCATTTTTATACAAAACATATCCTGCTCCAGATAAGCAAATTGCTAATGTAAGTATAATAAACCCTGCCATTTTCCAAAGAGAGTTGGTCTTTAATACATAGCCCATAATTTCAGCAGGTTTATTTGCATTTGTTGTTATATCTGAATTTGTTTTATTATTTGATTTTTTTGGGGTGAATTTTGAAGAAAGCTTATTGTTGTCTTTCTTTGATGGTTTATTGCTTTTAAACTTACTTGAATTAGAGTTAGTTTTTTTAGAACTATCTATTTTATTTACTTGGCTTTCGTTAGGTGTTTGACCTTTTTGTAGGTTTGAAAGTACAACATAGAAAGATTGTGTTATATTCATTACAGCATCTATATGAGCACTACATGTCAATTTACCATTTACAGATTCTTCAATTGCTTTAACAGGTAATGTTACAGTCACTAAAGATGTATAGTAATTACCAGCTTCTGGAATAAATCCTTGTGCTACATCAAATGATTTTGCAACTTTTGCAGAATTGTTTAATGATGCACTATAAGTTGAACCATTGTATGAGAAATTGATATTTGATAGAGGTGTTCCGTATGATGCATAATTTGGAATAGGGTCAATTACATATAAAGTAAGTGTTGCATTACCGTCTTTGTAAACAATATCTGCTTTTTTGTAGAACAGCTTGTTACACATACTTTCTGTTGAAAAATCACTTCCTTGTCTCATACTAACATCACATATATATGAACCCTCAGTTATACTAGGATTATTAGGCTGTGGCGGAATAGGAGAAAGTGGTGGATTAGGTTTTGGGTTTGGAGTTGGATTAGGATTAGGGGTTGGATTTGGAGAAATTGGAGTTGGATTTGGGGTTGGTTTCATATTATCTTGATATTTAATATAGAAATTTAATGAACCAACATATCTACCCCGAGGAACCTTTGCGATATCTTCTTTTTTAATCAATATATTACCTTGTGCACTACTATTTTTTGTAAACTCGTAAGTATCAAAAGTATTGTAACAAGTGATGCTGTTATTGTTTGTTTTTTTACCAGAGCCTTCTAAAATAAGGTCTACTGTTTTATCTGAAGAAACAATAACAGAACCGTTTTCATTATCCACAGAAAAATTTACATCGTATTTGTAATTTATATCCGCAGCAGAAGAAATACTCCCCATATAAATTCCCTCTGGTATATTTACTGAGTAAGTTGAAATAGTAGGAGGAACGGTAATATTGATAGTAGTACTTTGTGTCGTTTTATCATCAGTATTATTGGTATCTTCAATAGCATAAATTTTGCTGGAAACACAAAAAAACATCAATAATATGAGTGCAAATTTGTTTATTGATTTTTTCATAAAATCTCCTTATAAGAAAATTATGAGAACACTTAAATCTGATTTATTGAATTATTTCTCAGCAAAGTATTTGATAGTGAACTCAGTTGCACCACTATAATCACCAGCTGTTGCTGATTTTACATCTTCACCAAGTACTGTAAATGTACCATTAACAGTTTTTGTTTCTGTTATATTTTTTGTTTCAAGAGTATTAGTAAATTTAATCTTCTTACCATCGGATGCTTGGAGTTCTCCTTGATTAGGTGCAGATATTTCAATATGTCCTTTGCCTAAATTGCTTGTATCAACTTTAATTGTGTATTTGAAATCGTTATTTTTTTCAGATGATAGTAAACCAAGATTTACAGATGAAGGAATATCAACAGTATATGAAGGTTTTGGAGCACCGATAGAAGCAGAAAGCTCCATACTTTGAGTTTTTTCTTCACTTGGATTTTCTACATCTGGTTCTGAATTACCAACTTTAGTAATTTCTGTTACTCGAACTTTAAAAAATTCAGTTCTATTTAAAGAAACATTTATATAAGCAGATATATCCAATCCTTTATCAAGGTCATTTATTGCTTCACGTGGAAGAGTAAATGTTATTTTTTGTGTAGGAAGGACATCTCCTTCTGTGATTCCGAATGCAATATTTGCCATAAAAGCTATTTCAGTAAATTTTTTTTCTGATTTAGTTTCGATATCAGAAACACCATCATAGTCATTATTATTATATGTAAGCTTTACATTTGTAATAGTTCCTTCTTTACCTTTGTCTTTATAATTAGGAACAGGGAATGCAACATAAGTATCAATGATACAATTATTCTGTGTTAAAGTAATATCTGCTTCACGAACAAAAAGTGAGTTGCACATACTAGTATTACTATATGTAAAATCTGTTGTCCCTTTTTTGTAGTAATTTATTTTACTTGTGTAGTTACCATTTTCAAAAGTAGTAGGGGAACCTTGTTCTGCAAATACAGGTGAAATGCTTATAGCAGCGGACAATATTAAAGTTAGGCTTGTTGCGATAATTTTTTTTATAGTTTTTTTCATTTTCTTTCTCCTTATTTTGTTATTTAAATATTTATAGTAAACTATGTTTAGGCTACACTGAATATACAACTTACACTTGCACCATTTTTAGGTGTATAGTTTTCATCTGCACTATATGTGTTATATTTGATTGTTACAGGATATTCACCAACAGGCAGAGGTTTGTTTAAATTTATTGTATATATGTGTTGACCGGGCTTTATCAATTTAGATTTGAATATTTCTTCATTTGTTTCTGTTAAAATAAAAGAAATTTCAAAATATACTTCATTTTCTTCCGGGTTATATAAATCAATAGAAACTTCTTGTTGATTAGCTTTTACAGGAATTGTGGAGTATCCTGGTATTTTTATGCCTTTTGTTTGTGATGCTTCAACTTCCTCTTGAAATTGTTCTTCTTCAAATTGAGGATTAAAACCATTGGTA
>JAHHUE010000074.1 GCA_020024155.1 Oscillospiraceae bacterium
CTTGAACAAGTTAAAGCATTTATTCCAGCAGTTGAAATCAAAAAGGACCTTGCTATTAACAAAGCAATTGATTTCATCAAAGCAAACGCTGAAATCACAGTTGAATAATTAACTTGTAGGCAGCCAAAACTACCTATTGATTATAATTTGGAGGTTTTATTATGGCTTATGTACCAATGGTTGTAGAACAAACAGGCAGAGGAGAACGTTCTTACGATATTTACTCAAGATTGCTTAACGACAGAATTGTTATGCTTTGTGACGAAGTTAACGACACAACAGCAAGTCTTGTTGTTGCTCAACTTTTGTATTTGGAAGGTCAGGACCCTGATAAAGATATTAGTTTATATATAAATAGTCCAGGTGGATCTATCACTGCAGGTATGGCTATCTATGACACAATGAACTATATTAAATGCGATGTATCTACAATTTGTGTAGGTATGGCCGCTTCTATGGGTGCATTTCTTCTTACAGCAGGTGCAAAAGGTAAAAGATATGCATTGCCAAACAGTGAAATTATGATTCACCAGCCTCTTGGTGGTATGCAAGGTCAGGCATCTGATATAAAAATCCATGCAGACAGAATCATTAAAATCAGAGAAAAACTCAATGGCATTTTAGCAGAAGCAACAGGTCAACCTTTGGAAGTAATTGAAAAGGACACAGATAGAGATAACTTTATGAGTGCACAGCAAGCAAAAGAATATGGTCTTGTTGACGAAGTTATCAGTAAAAGATAAGTTGGAGAAGTAATGGCTACAAAAGACAAAAATGTAATTTGCAGTTTTTGCGGCAAATCGAGTCAAGAAGTAGAAAGAATTATACTTGGTCCAGGTGTTAATATCTGTAATGAATGTATTGAACTTTGTTCCGGATTGCTTGAAGAAGATGGTATTGTTCAAACAAAAAATAATACATCAAAACAGAAAAAATCACAAAAAGATTATGATATAAATGTCCTTACACCTGCTGAAATTAAGCAAGGTTTGGATAAATATGTAATTGGTCAAGATGAGGCAAAAAAAGCATTGAGTGTTGCTGTATACAACCATTATAAAAGAATTCTTAGCAATTCAAAACTAGATGATGTTGAAATACAGAAAAGTAATATTTTGCTTTTGGGTCCTTCTGGTACAGGTAAAACATTGATGGCTCAAACATTAGCTAAAATGTTGGGTGTTCCATTTGCTATTACAGATGCAACAACTCTTACAGAAGCTGGATATGTTGGCGAAGATGTAGAAAATATTCTTTTAAGACTTGTACAGGCTGCAGACTACAATATTGAAAAAGCAGAAATTGGTATTATCTATGTTGATGAGATAGATAAAATCACAAGAAAGAGCGAAAACCCATCTACGACAAGAGATGTTGGTGGCGAAGGTGTTCAACAGGCACTTCTTAAAATTCTTGAAGGTACAGTGGCAAATGTTCCACCACAAGGGGGAAGAAAACATCCACATCAAGAATTTTTACAGATTAACACAAAGAATATTTTGTTTATCTGTGGTGGTGCATTTGATGGTATTGAAAAAAATATCAAAAAACGCACAGATAAGTCTGCTCTTGGATTTAACAGTACAATCAATGAAAAATCAAAAGAAGATATTACAGAATTATTGAAACAAGTTGAACCAAGCGATTTGGTTAGGTTTGGTCTTATACCAGAACTTATTGGTCGTTTACCAGTAGTTTCTGTATTGTCTGCTTTGGATAAAGAAGCTCTTATAAAAGTTCTCAAAGAACCTAAGAACTCATTGATTCAACAATATCAAGCTATTATGGGTCTTGATATTGTTGAATTGGAAATTACAGATGAAGCATTGGATAAAATAGCAGAAAAAGCTATTGAAAGAAAGAGTGGTGCCAGAGCACTTCGCTCTATATTTGAAGATTGTCTTATAGATGCAATGTTTGAAGTTCCAAGTGATAATACAATTACAAAAGTTATTATTACAGCAGAAACTGTTACAAACGGAAAAGTTATCTATGAACATGGCGAAGCTCAAAAACGCTATAAAGATAATGTAACTACACAGTAATATTTATAAAAGAGGTGTCAGTAGGCACCTCTTTTATGTTGCAAAGAATATAATATATATGATATAATAATATGTAAATCTATTTTTTTGAAGGAAGGTGGCTATGGCTGTGAATGTAGATATTAAAATAGAAAATAAAAGCAAACAGATTATTTTGCCTGCAATTGCTTTGAGAGGAATGATTTTTTTTCCAAATGATGTTATAAGTTTTGAGGTTGGCAGAGAAAGGTCTGTAAACGCTGTCGAAGCTGCTATAAAAAGTGATAGATTGATATATCTTGTGCCACAAATGGACTTTGATGTAGAAGAACCTCAGGCAGAAGATATGTATGACATAGGTGTAATTGCAGAAATTAAACAGATTTTAAAAATAAATGAAAATCAAGTAAAAATTTTGGTTAAAACATTAGAAAGAGCTAAAACTATAAACATTGAATTTGATGATTATATCTCTGCAAGAGTAGAAGAATACCCAATTTCTGAAATACGTGCAAATATGTCAGATAGATTAGAGGCTTTGTCAAGAGCAGTAAAAGAAGCTTTTGATAGATATATTTCTGTTGCACCTAAAATTACACAAGAAGTTGTAGAAAAAGTATTTGAAATAGATAATCCAAATCAATTAAGTGAGTATATTGCAAGTTATGTGCAATTTAAGATAGAAGATAAAATGAAAATTTTATCTGAAAACTCTGTTGTAAAAAGACTTAAATATATTCTTGATTTTCTTAACAGTGAATACAGAATTTTTAAAATAGAAAATGAAATCAACCAAAAAGTACAACTTGAAATAGATAAGGGTCAAAAAGAATATTATCTTCGTCAGCAAATGAGAACAATATCTCAAGAACTTGATGATGGAGAAAATATTGAAAAAGAAACTGATGGATATAGAAAAAAAATTGCAGAACTCAATCTTTCAAAAGAAAATGAAGAAAAATTATTAAAAGAAGTAAGCCGTTTAGAGAGAATGTCTCCAATGTCTCAGGAGTCAGGTGTTTCAAGAACATATATTGAAACATGTCTTGATATTCCGTGGGATACACGAACAAAAGAACAAATAAATGTTATAAAAGCCAAAAGTATTTTGGATAAAGGACATTATGGATTAAACACTGTAAAAGATAAAGTATTGGAAATTTTATCAGTAAGAAAGATAAGCAATAATTCAAAAGGTCAAATTTTGTGTTTAGTTGGACCTCCGGGCGTAGGTAAAACAAGCATAGCATCATCAATTGCAGAGTGCCTTGGCAGAAATTTTGTAAGAATTTCACTTGGTGGTGTAAGAGACGAGGCAGAAATCAGAGGACATAGACGCACTTATGTTGGGGCATTGCCAGGCAAAATTGTAAATGCTGTTATTCAGGCTAAAAGTAAAAATCCACTTATATTATTAGATGAAATCGATAAAATGAGTGGAGACTTTAAAGGTGACCCAGCAGCTGCATTGTTGGAAGTATTGGATTCAGAACAGAATTATAACTTTAAAGACCATTATATTGATATGCCAATTGATTTAAGTGAAGTGTTCTTTATTGCAACAGCCAACAGCTTTTCTGGTATTCCTGCTCCACTTTTGGATAGAATGGATATAATTGAACTTGGCAGCTACACAAGAGAAGAAAAATTCAATATAGCCAAAAAATATCTTATACCAAAACAGCTTGAAAAAAATAATATGAAACAATATGTAAAATTTACCGATTCCGGATTGTATTATATAATTGACAGCTATACAAAAGAAGCCGGTGTAAGAAATCTTGAAAGAATTATTGTGGATATTCTAAGAAAATGTGCAAAAAAAATCACAATGGAAAATGCTGAAAAGATTACTATTACAAAAGCTGTTGTTTTAGAGTTGTTAGGTATTGAAAAATATTATCCAAATCCTACATTGTTAAGTGATAATGTTGGTGTAGCAAATGGTCTTGCATGGACTCAAGTTGGTGGGGAAATACTTCCAATAGAAACCACTGTAATTCCAAATGGTTCAGGTAAACTTGAGCTAACAGGCAGTCTTGGTGAAGTTATGAAAGAATCTTGCAAAATAGCATTAAGCTATATAAAAAGTAATGCTGAAAAATATGGCATAGAACAAGATTTTTCAAAAATTGATATACATATCCATGCTCCTGAGGGTGCAGTGCCAAAAGATGGTCCATCAGCAGGCATAACACTTACAACGGCACTTATATCTGTGCTTACAAAAAGAAAAGTTAAAGGTCATGTTGCTATGACAGGCGAAGTAACATTGCAGGGCAGAGTATTAGCAATTGGTGGTTTAAAAGAAAAATCAATGGCTGCTTATAGAGAAGGTATAAAGACAGTTATTATTCCTAACGATAATATTAAAAGTCTTGAAGATGTAGATTCTAAAGTAAAAGAAAATGTTAAATTTGTACCTGTAAAAACAATTGACGAAGCTTTGGCAGTTAATTTGACATAATAAGGAGATATTATGAATATAAAAAAAGCAGAATTTGTAACATCTTATGGTTTGCAAGCTCAGCTTCCTAAGGGAACAAAAAAAGAAATCGTAATGTCTGGACGCAGTAATGTTGGTAAATCCAGTTTAATAAATAAAGTTTGTAACAGAAAAAGTCTTGCAAGAACAAGCTCTCAGCCAGGAAAAACTGTTACTGTTAACTTTTATGATGTAAATGATTTTCATATGGTTGACCTTCCAGGCTACGGATTTGCAAAAGTTTCTGATAAGGAAAAAAAGCGTTGGGGCAAGCTTATAGACGGATATTTTGAAAGTGACAGAGATTTGCGTTTGGTTGTTCAACTTATTGACTGTCGTCACGAGCCTTCATCAGATGACTATACAATGCTTGATTATCTTACAAATAGACAAATTCCATTTGTTATTGCACTTACAAAAGGAGATAAGCTTAATAAAACAGAAAGTTCAAATGCAGTATCAAAATTTGAAGAATACTGCAAAGAATTTTCTTATGAAAAAATTATACTTACAAGTGCTGATAAAAACATTGGCATTGAAGAGCTTAAAGATACAATGGAAGAGTTTTTGACAGATGTTGCTGAATAATGTGAGAGGGTAAAATGTCATATAAAGAATTCAGTTATTATTACGATTATTTTAATTACAATGCTGACTACGATGCGTTAGCACAAAAGATACATTCTTGGGCAGAAAGTGCTAATCTTCCTGGTAAAATTGCTTGTGATTTGGGTTGTGGCACAGGAGAACTTGCATTTAGATTAAGTGACCTTAATTATGATGTTATTGCTGTTGATTATTCTGAAGAAATGTTAGATGTGTTTATGGATAAAAAAGCAGAACTTGGATATGATAATATTTTGGTTTTAAATCAGGATATTACAAATCTTGATATGTATGGCACTGTTGATTTGTTTACATGTACATTTGACACAGTAAATCATTTAGATGGCAGAGAATATGTTCAAAAGCTTTTTGACAAAGTAAGTTTGTTTATGCATCCTGATGGAGTTTTCATCTTTGATATGAATAGTGAATATAAACATACTCATATTTTAAAAAATGAGAAATTTAATTTTGAAGAAGAAGAAGCTGACTGTATTTGGCAGAATACTCTTGAAAAAGAAAATAATCGTACAAAAATATCAATTGATATAGTTGACAAACAAGCTAATGAAAAATATTTTGAAGAATTTTATGAGTATTTTTATAGTTTAGAAGATATAGAAAAAATGCTTAAAAAAGCAGGTATGTATATCTGCAAAATGGCAGATGGAGAAACTTTTAAAGAAGTTTTAGAAACAAGCCCAAGATATTTATTTATGGTAAAAAAGGAGCATTAAAATGGCAAAACTTGTAAGAGCAATTTCAGAGATGGGTGGCGTTGTAATAGCTGCTCTTGATTCCACAGAAATAGTTGCAGAAATGGAAAGAATTCATAAATCATCTGCTGTTGTTAGTGCTGCATTGGGTAGATTGCTTACAGCATCAGAACTTATGGGTGCAATGCTTAAAAGCAGAAAAGACTCAGTAACAATAAGAGTAAAAGGCGATGGACCAATAGGACTTTTAACAGTTGCTTGCGATGGCGAAGGTAACTGTAAAGGATTTGCACAAAACAATATTGTAGAAATTCCATTGCGTGAAGATGGCAAATTGGATGTAGGTAGTGCGGTAGGTAAAAACGGTACATTATATGTTGTAAAAGATTTGGGAATGAAAGAGCCTTATGTAGGCAATATACCACTTGTTTCCGGAGAAATTGCAGAAGATATAACAGCATATTATGCATATTCTGAACAAATTCCAACTGTATGTGGATTGGGTGTTTTGGTTAATCCAGACCTTACAATTAAAAGAGCAGGTGGATACCTTATTCAATTACTTCCTGGTGCAACAGAAGAAGAAATTACAATGTTGGAAAATAATCTTAAAAATGTTCCTAGCATTACAAAATTCTTTGAAGAAAATAAAACAGTATATGATGTAATTGATACATTATTGGATGGATTTAATCCAAATGTGCTTGATGAAGATACAGTACAATATGCATGTGATTGTAACAAGCAAAGAGTTGAAAAAGCACTTATCAGTATTGGCGAAAAAGATTTGAGAGAAATCTATGAAGAGGAAGAGCAAATTGAAATGGGTTGCCAATATTGCGATAAAAAATATTATTTTACTAAAAATGATATTGGAAAAATGCTTAAAAGCATCAAAAAATAAATAATATCAATACGAAAAAAATAAAAAACATTAAAAAAGTGTTGACATAATTCAAATCGTATGGTATTATATAACACGTCGCTAAGGGTTATGGGAGCATAGCTCAGCTGGGAGAGCATC
>JAHHUE010000075.1 GCA_020024155.1 Oscillospiraceae bacterium
AAGCTTAATAGCATGGGCTTTTGTTTTTTGTTTGTTCATTTCTCTATTAAAATCTTGTTAGCTTTATATTTATCTGTTTCTTCTTTTTATTCGTTTTCTTCTATAATTTTCCAAAATAACAATTTGTTTTAAAGCAATAAAAACAAGTGCAAATATAATAATCCATAAAACAGCAATTAAAATAATATAAAATACTCTTTTTAAAATATTCAATATCTTATCAAAAGATTTGACAGTAGATGCATTTTCAAGAACAACCGACAATGTTTGATTGCCTGCCCATATCTCTTCTTCTCCTTGATTATAATACAAATTTGCATTTATTGTTATATGATTATGAGATTCATTAAATTCTGCATCTTCAAATTTATATGTCAAATCATCTTTTGTTACTCCTTTTGGAACAACAACATCCATATTTTCTGCAAGAATATTGTCCTGATTTATTTCTGTTTCAATACCATCTGGACATTTAACAACCTTAGGTGCGTAATTGGTAATATCATCTGCGTTAACCGAAGTAGCATAAAAGTTTTCAAAGCCATAGTTAAGCAAAGTTAAAGTGTCTTCAAATTTTTCTCTTTTATGTTCTGAGGACATCACAACGGCAATAAGAGTTACACCTTCTCTTTCACATACAGTTACAAGTGTGTGCTGAGCCTCTTCTGTCCAGCCTGTTTTGCTCATAACAAGACCTTCGCAAGTTTTTGCCCCGTTTACAAAATCGTTTGCGTTCCAAAACTGACGCTGAATATCCCTTTTATTTGTAGGGCTCATATCATATCTGTTTGTGGAGAAAAATCTTGTCAGCTCAGGTATTTTAATAGCCTGAGCAGTTATAAGTGCCATATCGTATGCAGTTGTATAGTGGTTAGCATCTGGTAATCCGTGTGGGTTTGTAAAATTTGTATTTACAGCTCCAAGCATTTTTGCTTTTTCTGTCATCATATACGCAAAATTTTCCACAGAACCTGCAACATTTTCTGCAATAACATTTGCAGCATCGTTAGCAGATTCTATACCAAGTGCGTACAAAGCTTGTTCCATAGTAATTTCTTCGTCTTCAAATAGTGCAATATGGCTTGTGTTAAACGGCAAAGAATAAACTGCATTGTGACTTGTTGTAAGTACATTATCCAATTCTGACTGTTCAAGAGCGATAAGAGCTGTCATTATTTTTGTTATACTTGCAGGATACATTTTTTGGTTCATATTTTTATTATACAAAATACTTCCGGTTTCTGCGTCAATAAGCACAGCTGCTTGACTTTTTATATGATATTCTGATGGCTTTTCTATGGCAAAACTTTTTATAGGCAAAACCATCATAATAATTGTTAAGCATAAAAACACTGCAAATTTTTTCATTTACGCACCCTTAATGTATTTAAAATTTGTTATAATTCTACTCAAATTTTTATTATATCATATAAAAAGATGTAATTAAAGAAAATATTTATATTTAGTAAAAAATTTCCAATAATTACATCTTTAATCATTTATTAGACTAAGTTACATATTTTTTGTGTTAAGTGCTCTCATAGAGTTTAAAATTGCAATCACTGCAACGCCAACATCAGAGAAAACAGCCTCCCACATAGTAGCAATACCCATAGCGCCAAGCAAAAGAACCAACAGTTTTACGCCAAGAGCAAAAACTATGTTTTGTTTTACAATGCCAAGAGTTTTTCTTGAAATATTGATGGCTGTAATAATTTTTGATGGTTCATCATTCATTATAACAACATCAGCTGCCTCAATTGCTGCGTCACTTCCCAAAGCACCCATAGCAACACCTATATCAGCTCTTGCAAGAACAGGAGCGTCGTTTATACCGTCGCCAACATAACAAAGTTTTTCTTTTTCTGTGGATTTTTCAGCAAGAAGTTTTTCAAGCTGGTCAACTTTTTGGTCTGGCAAAAGTTCTGTATATACTTTGTCCAAGCCAAGTTGATTAGCAATTTTTTCGCCAACAGCCTTAGAGTCCCCGGTAAGCATAACAGTTTTTGTTACACCTGCGTTTTTAAGACCTTTAACTGCCATTTTTGCGTCTGGTTTAAGTGTATCTTCAATTACGATACTGCCTATGCAAACACCGTTTTGTGCAACATAAACCACTGTGCTTCCAACAACTTCTTCAATTTTGATGTTATTTTCTGCCATAAGTTTTGAGTTACCAACAAGTGTTTTTACATTGTTAATATCACAAGTTACGCCATAGCCTGCTTTTTCCTGAACATTCTCTGCTTTAAATTCAATATCGGTTGTAACTGCATTTTTGATGCAAGCTGCAATTGGATGGCTTGAATGCATTTCAGCAGCGCTTGCAATTTCAAGAGTGTTTTCGCTACCATTAACCTTAACAACATCAAATTTACCTTTTGTAAGTGTACCCGTTTTGTCAAATACAACAATATTTGTTTTTGCCAATGTTTCAAGGTAGTTACTGCCTTTGATAAGAACGCCTTTTGAAGATGCACCGCCAAGACCACCAAAGAATGAAAGTGGAACAGATATAACCAACGCACAAGGGCAAGAAATAACAAGGAAAGTTAAAGCTCTGTACACCCAATCCTGCCACATAGCACCTTTAATAAATAGTGGTGGAACGATAGCTAAAATCAATGCAAATACAACAACTGCCGGTGTGTAATATTTTGCAAATTTTGTTATAAACTTTTCAGATTTACTTTTCTTGTTACTTGCATTTTCTACAAGGTCAAGAATACGGTTAACAGTAGACTGGCCATATTCTTTGGTAACCTTAACTTTAATAACACCGTTTATATTTATACAGCCACTTAAAATTTCGCTGTTTTCTTGAACTTCTCTTGGTAAGCTTTCACCTGTAAGAGCAGAAGTATCAAGAGTTGATGTACCAGAAATAACAATGCCATCCAGTGGAACTCTTTCCCCCGGATTAACAACTATTATGTCATTAAGCTTAACATCGTAAGGGTCTGTTTTAACGGTGGTGTCACCAGATACAACATTTGCAAAATCTGGTCTTATATCCATAAGTGATGAAATGGACTTTCTGCTTTTATTTACAGCATAATCTTGGAACAGTTCGCCCACTTGGAAAAACATCATAACGGCTGCGCCTTCTGGATATTCTCCAACAATAAAAGCACCAATAGTTGCAATCATCATTAAGAAATTTTCATCAAAAATCTGACCATTAGCAATATTTCTCACAGCACCAATAACAACATCATACCCAACAATTACAAACGCAGCAAAGTACATTGCAAAAGCAGTTGACCCTTCCATACGGGTTATTGCAGCAACCGCAAAAAAGGCTGCTGCAATAATTATTCTTTTAAGATTTTTTTTATTTTTTTTACTCATATTATCCTCTTGTTACAACAACATCAGGTTCAACCTTTTTGACAATATCCATAATTTTTTCTTCTGTTTCACCCATAGATGCATCATCAATATCAACAATAAGTTTAGAAGTCATAAAATTCAATGTAGCTTCTTGAACTGTATCAAGTTTTCCAACTAATCTTTCAATTTTTGCAGCGCAATTTGCACAGCAAAGTCCTGTTAAACGATATGTCTTTGTCATAATAATACCTCTCCTATGTACTTAAATTTTAAGTTATAGTTGAATAACTGTTCAACTGTTTTGATTATATTATAGTTGAGTATATGCTCAACTGTCAACCTATTTTTGCAACTTTCACATATATCACAAAAAACAGTCCCCTTTATATACAAAACTCATATATATAGCTAAATATTCCTACAAAACAAAAAAAGAGTGGAAAACCACTCTTTTTACAAATTATTTTTCTGTGTGCAAGATGTGAGTCATTGCTATATTTATAACCTGACTTACATGGTCATCATCAATTGAGTAAAACACATTTTTACCTTCTCTGCGGCTTTTAACAATTTTTCTTTCTTTAAGCCCTCTCAGCTGATGACTGATAGCAGATTTTGTCATTCCCAAAGCCTGTGCAATATCCTGTACGCAAACTTCGCCCTGACTCATAACATACATCATTTTTATTCTTGTTGGGTCGCCTAGAACTTTAAAAAAATTGCTTAAAGAACAAATTTCTTTTTCATTAGGCATTTTTTCAAGTGCAACACAGACATTATCCATATGCATTTCACAACACACGCACTCTTTTTTTACTTCCATATAAGCCCCTTTTATATAATCAAAAATTTAACATAATCAATTATATATAATAATTTTATATTTATCAACTATTTGCATATTTCCGTATAAAATAGTAAAACGCCCATGGTGTTGGGCGTCTTACTGGGAAAGTATATTTTATTAAGAGGAGAGAAAAATCTTTTTTCCTTGCTACGATTATAAGTATACAGTTGGTTTGTGTAATACTTGTTAAACAATTATGAAAATAATGAGAATTATTTTAGTACAATCAATGAACTTATTAACAAACTGTATATAAAATGGATTTTTATCTCAAATATTTCTATTTTGGCAGGTTTTTATTTATTTTTTGGAAATCTGTAAAAGGAATAACCTCGCCATCTTCATATTTAATGTCAGTATTTTCAAGCTGACGGCGAAAACTTTCTCTGAAAGCTTTTAAATATTCTTCTCTCAATTTTTTTTGTTCTGCCTGTTCTTGTGCAGTTAGTCCTTCTGTTTTTGCTTTTTTAGCAAGAAAATTTATTCTTTCAATTCTTTTATCCACAAGAAATCTCCTTTATGTTATAGATTTTAAAATTATTTATTATTTATATTATTATTGCTTATTTATAAGTATATTATAATATAATAACATAAATAAATCAACAAATCAAAATTTCACAATTAAATTGCAAAAATATAATGTAATTTTAAAAACTATATGTTATAATATTAAAGACGATTAAAGAAAGAAGGTTTTTGTATGTCACCAAAGCCATTTAAAAGATATACTGTTGGAGAAGAAGTTTTTAATAGTGTAAGTCACGGTGTTGGCGCACTTCTGTCTGTTATTGGTGCAACTGTTATAATTACTCTTGCTGGGTGTTTTGGAGATTTAACTGCTGTTATTTCCAGCATAATATATGGTTTATCTCTTATAATTCTCTATACAATGTCAACATTATATCACGCATTTCCATTTGAGAAAGTTAAAAAAGTATTTCGTATATTCGACCACACATCAATTTTTATCCTTATTGCCGGCACATATACACCATATTGCCTTATTGCTCTTAAAGGAAATCCAAAAGGGATTGTCGTTTCGGTTATCGTATGGTTTTGTGCCATCGTTGGTATAATAATGAATGCAATCAGCCTTGAAAAAACAGAAAAAATAAGTCTTATTCTGTATGTAATTATGGGTTGGGCAATTATATTTGCCATAAAAGATATAACAATTGCTCTTATGGGTCCCGGTTTTTGGCTTTTATTGCTTGGTGGCATAAGCTACACCGGAGGAATTGTATTTTACAAAATGAAAAATACAAGATATATGCACAGTGTATGGCATCTTTTTGTTTTGCTTGGCAGTATTTTGCACTATCTATCTGTTGTACTTTATGTATTGCCAATGTCTTATTAAACTTAATAATTATCATTTAAATCTATCCTGTAATTTTATGGGATAGTTTTTTTATTGACAAATTCCTTATATTAAGTCTATACTTAAAATACTATAAAATAATAAAAGCGAGAGTGTTAATATGTCAGATACAAACGACAAAAAAAGAAAGCTTTCCAAAGCTGAGCAGAAAAGAAAAGACGATTTTGATAATATGTGCAGAAATATGCAAGAAAACGGATACACCATGCACAACAACACAATAAGCTTAAAAAAAGCAAATGTAGTAGCACTTTTTAATATGTTACCTTTTGTCGTACTTTTACTTATTGTATTTTTTTCTGTAAATAAATCCTTAACACTACATATTTCTAATCCTTCAATTTTGTCAAATTTTTACTTATCTATAATTGGTCTTATTGTTATCCACGAGCTTATCCACGGTATAACTTGGGCTATATACTGTAAAAACCATTTTAAATCCATATCTTTTGGGTTTGTATGGAAATACCTTACACCATACTGCACTTGCAGTGAACCTTTAAAAAAATGGGGTTATTTTATAGGTTGTGCAATGCCAACAGTGATACTTGGTTTTGGTCTTGGTATAATCTCTGTTTATACAAATTCAATTTTATTATTGCTATTGTCTGCAATGATGATTATAGGTGGTGGTGGAGATTTCTATATAATGTACAAATTGCTAAGATACAAAGAAACAAGCTCCGATACTTTGTATTATGACCACCCTTATGAATGTGGTTTTGTAGTATTTGAAAAATAATAAACCAAAAGCCAGCACTTAATTGTGCCGGCTTTTTTTATGTAGCTTTTATTTTATTTTTTAAAATTATAAATTAGCCAATAGGCATAACTTCAACTATTTTGCATACAAGAGAGCCGTCTGTAATGTATTCATTGCTTTTCTTCAATTCTTCAATAACAGCCTTGTCCTCTTCCAATTCCAATTTAATTGTTGCACCTTGATGGCGTTCTTCTTTGGTTTCAGCTGTAATATTTGTTTTATCAAATATCATTTCTGCAACTTTATCTCTAAGGATATTTTCCTTAGTTGTGTTTGGTGCAAGATTAAACACAAGATGACTGTCGCCTGCAACACCAGGTGTGAAAACACCAATATTAGGTGTGCCATCTGCATTAGCAGTAGCAAGCACTGTTACACCTGTGTAGTTTGAAATTTCTTCAATCAAGCTTGCTTGGTCTAAATTTGTGTATTTGTTAGTATAAGTTGATGCTGTTGCAACAACATCTTGTTTTTCATTGTCTTGTTTTTGATTATTATCATCAGCTGTATT
>JAHHUE010000076.1 GCA_020024155.1 Oscillospiraceae bacterium
AGAATTTTATCTCTTTATTTTCTAAATTTAAAATATTTACTACTATATCACAAAAAATTCACAGTGTAAATTCTTTACAATTTATTTTTGATTTTTTATTTAATTTAAACAAAACAAAATACAGACAACTACAATTGTCTGTATTTTTGACCATATTTTATTCTATTATTTTTTACCCTTTTTTAACTTTTTTACAACCACACATATAAGCATTGTAATAACCATATCCAAAAGAGTATTTCCAAGCACAAAATCAACATTCATAAGTATGCGATAAATCACAAAACCTACCAGCCATATAATCATATTTTGGATATTGGTGTCTTTATCACTATTATCTTGTTTTAATATAAAAAAGTCTGCAATTTGAATTGCTATCATTGGTGCAAATACAGAACCGATAAAGTAAAGAAATTCTGTAATATCTGTTAATGGCAGAAAAATTGCCCCAACAATACCTATTACTGTTGTAACAATAGCAATTGTTTTTCCATTTAATTTACTGCTTATAGATTCACTTGAAATACCTGCTGACCAAGCATCTAAAAATGTTGTTGTAACAGTTGAAAATACAATTATTACAAGCCCTACAATACCAAGACCTGCTTTAAGTAAAATCTTAGCGATATCGCTTTCACCTGTAAATATTGCTGCACCCATACCTATAACATACATCCAGCAGCTGATAATGCCATAAGTTAATGTACTTGCCAATGTTGCTTTAAATGGTTCTTTTGCCTCCCTTGTATAATCACTTATAAGAGGAAGCCAAGAAAGTGGCATTGCAACAGAAAGCTCAACAGCAGCACCAAAGGTCATTGCATCTGATATATAATCAGCATTTGATGTTTTTCTAAATATAACAAAACTTAAAATTATTGTAAGTATAAACAATGCTGCCATTGCAATTGTATTTAATTTTCCAAGGTTTTCAACACCAATTACAATCCACAAAATAATCAATGCACCTATTATGATACACCATATCCAATTGCCAATATCAAATATACCATTTGCTGCCAAAGCTCCGTCAAAAATCATTATTGATGTCCAGCATACAAGCTGTATTACATTTAAAACTGCAAATAGTAAACATCCTTTTTGACCAAAGCTCATTTTAACATTTTCCATTGCACTTTTATTTGTTTTTCCACCAATCATACCAGAAAAAAACAGCATTGCACAACCTATAATATGCCCTATTATAACTGCCAAAATCCCCTTGCCAAATCCTAATGGTGCAAAATATGTACCTGTTATTATTTCTGCAATGGACACTGCTGCACCAAACCATATCAAACTATTTTCAAAAACAGTGGTTCTTTTTTCAGTCATATTATTCTGCCTCCTTTACAAATTCACCTGATAAATCAAATGCGTGATTCATAGGTCCGCTGCCCTTGCCAAGATTAAGCATTGCTGAAAGAGCACCTGAAATATAGTCTTTTGCTCTTTTAACTGATGTTTTTAAGTCATACCCTTTTGCAAGATTTGCTGCAATTGCACTTGATAATGTACATCCTGTTCCGTGTGTATTTGGATTGTCAATTCGTTTGCCTTTAAACCATTCTAACTGTCCATTTATAACCAATAAATCGTTTGCATCATTTATACTGTGTCCGCCTTTTAAAAGAACTGCACAGCCATAGTTTTCGCTTATTTTCTTTGTGGCAGTCACCATTTCATCTTCTGTTGAAATATTCATTTCTGCAAGAATTTCAGCCTCTGGAATATTCGGTGTAACCAAAGTTGATATTGGCAGAAGTTTATCTTTAAGTGTTGTAATTGCATCTGTTTCTATAAGTTTTGAACCACTTGTAGCCACCATAACAGGGTCAACAATAATATTTTCTGCTTTGTAAAACTGCAATCTCTCTGCTATTGTTTCTATTAACTCAGAGGAAGATACCATACCTATTTTTACTGCATCTGGGCGAATATCTTCAAATATTGAATCAATTTGTTGTTTCAAAAAATCTGGTGAAACTTCCATAATTCCTGTCACGCCGGTTGTATTCTGAGCAGTTAATGCTGTTATTGCACTCATTGCAAAAACACCATTCATAGTCATTGTTTTTAAATCTGCTTGAATACCAGCGCCTCCGCTGCAATCACTGCCAGCGATTGATAATGCTTTTTTCATTTTCTTTCTCCTTTTAAGCACTATTTTTGTTAAGCGATAAAAAGTGGTGCTCCCATTTTACCTCTAAATCAGCCAATCTGATTTTTTTACAATCAAAAACAGGAAATCACCCAAAACGGATAATTCCCTGTGCAAAATACTACATAATAACATTTCCCTACGTTGGCATTATCCAAATCAGGTTAATGGGTCGAAGGTCTTACCTTCCTCTCAGCCTGTGCGAAAATTTCTGCAAGCTCCCCTGTGTTCAATTGTACTATCAATTATATTCTTTAATATAATTAAATTCAAGTATTATTATAAATTTTGAAAAGTTTCTTTAAGTACTTCTGCTGCCTCTTTTGGATTTTCTGATTTCATTATAGCAGAAACAACGCAAATGCCATTTATATCAACACCTTTAAGTACATCAAGATTGTCTTTATTAAGCCCCCCAATTGCATTAACCGGCATTGGCACTGCCTTGCATATATCTTTAAGAGTTTCAACTGGTGTAAGAATTGTTATAACTTTTGTTGTTGTTGGATAAATTGCACCAACTCCAAGATAATCTGCACCTTGTTCATAAGCTTCTTTTGCTTGTGCAATTGTTTTTGCTGTTGCCCCGATAATCTTATCTTTTCCAAAAAGCTTTCTTGCCATATAAACTGGCATATCACTTTGCCCAACATGAAGTCCTTCTGCGTCAACTGCAAGTGCGACATCAAGTCTGTCATCTATAATAAGTGGAACATTATATTTTTTGCTTATTTGATGAACTTTATCCGCAAGATCTATGTATTCTCTTGTTGTTTTATTCTTTTCACGAATTTGTAAAAGTGTTACTCCACCTTGCAGTGCCTGCTCTACTTTGCTCAAAAATACATCTTCGTCCATTCCGGTACTGTCAGTAATAAAGTAAAGCGTTGTATCAATATTATTCAATGTTAAATTCCTCCACAGATAAATATTTTTGTATATTTTCATCTAATAAAACAGACAAATTATCCATTAAATTAACCATAAATGTTCCGTTGCCTTTTTCAGTTTCAGACAGTTCTCCACAAATGCCCATAACAGCACAAGCAGTGACAACTGATGTTATATTTTGACAAACTGATATATAGCAGCTACACAACGCACCTTGCATACAACCAGTACCAGTTATACAGCTAAGCTGTTGTGTACCATTGTTTATATGTATAATTTTATTTCCGTCTGTAACTATATCAACCTTTCCACTTGCAAGAATTATTGTATTATATTCTTTTGCCAGCTTATAAGCAATTTTACTTACACTTTCCTTGTCTAAATAAATATCACTATCAACCCCAACAGATGAATATTCAGAGCTATACAACGCTTTTATCTCAGAATAATTACCTTTAATTACACAAGGCTTATATTTTTTCAACAGTTTGTACGCATAATTTCTTCTAAGTTCTGAGCAAGCAATGCCAACAACATCAATAACAAACGGAATATTATTTTTACTTGCACTCTCAGCAGAAATCATCATAGACTGCATTCTTACATCCGTTATATTTCCAAGATTAAGCATAAGCGCCCCTGCCGTTTTTGTTATATCGGCAACTTCTTGTGGATGCTCTGCCATAATAGGTTTTGCACCAACTGCTATTATTGCATTTGCACACTGATTTATAGATATTGGATTTGTTATTGAATGTATTAGTGGGTTTGTCAATTTAAGTTTTTTTCTTATTTCAATAATTTCATCAAACATTTTCTTTTTTATCCCTTTTTGACCTATTCATAACATAGTAAACTATTGCAATAACAACGCAAACAATTACTGCACCATTTTCAAAATAAGACCATATTGGTGATGATGTTTCAAATATCATAGTAGTCAAAATTTTAATAACAAGATAAATTATTGCACCAAGTGCAGCAATAGATGCTGAATTTGATATAACTCCACTTTTATCGTCATAACTTTTACCTGTAAGCATTATCTGGAAACGAGCAAGTGCACCTGTTTTCAAAAGCTTTTTCAAAAATACAAATGCTATACTACCACCTATTAAAGTTGCACACACAAATGACGGAACATAAAACAACCAAGATAATCCGTCTCTACCCCATAATATAGACATAACCGGATATGAAGCAATTGCACCTATAACACCTGTGCCAATAACTTCTCCCAAAACTGCAAAAATCAGTTTGCCTTTTGACACCCTATAAAAAACGCCTGACAAAAACGCACCAAAAACTGCACCTGTCAAAGCAATCGGAGGTATAGCCATAAGTGCCATCCTTATTAAACCTATAAGTGTTGCACATAACAATGAATACCATGGACCCATAAGCACAGCACATACAATATTTATAAAATGTGCCATAGGACACATACCCTCAACACGCAATATTGGAGATATAACCACACCCAGTGCTATTAGCATTGAAAGCACTACCATCTTTAATATTTTTTTTGAACTTTTCATTTGTTTTCCTCTTTTCGTAAAAATAATTTACGAAAGAATATTCTTTCGCACGGTCGAAACTATATTGTTTCCTCTCACCCTGAAACACAGGTTCCCATCGCTAATTCAAAGATGTCAAGCGCTCCCTTGCCACCCGAGCTATATCTCCTTTCTAAAAAATAAAACGGACACCCCTAATGGACTGTCCGTATATATCAAACTATATGTTCCTACGACGGCATTATCCGTATCAGGTCAAAGGGTCGAAGTCTAAAAACTTCCTCTCAGCCTACTTATAAGCTCCCCTATAATCATCGTTTAGTATAGTAGCACAAAAAAAATTAACTGTCAAACAGCCTTAAATATATAAGTAATATATGTTATACTTTATATAAATTAACTTATCGCAACAGCAAGTTGCTTGATTATTTATAATATCACTGTCATAATAACTTTAAGGTGGTGATTTTATGGAAACTAAAGATATTATACTTGAACTAAGAACAAAAAACGGTTTATCTCAAGATGAACTTGCCGAAAAAGTTTATGTTACCAGACAAGCAGTATCCCGTTGGGAAAATGGAGAAACTGTACCAAACACGGATACCCTTAAAATGTTATCAAAGTTGTTTGATGTTTCAATAAACTCTCTTTTGGGTTCTCCTTTAAAACTAATTTGTCAATGTTGTGGTATGCCTTTGGAAGATTGCTCAATAAGCAAAGAAATTGATGGTACTTTCAACGAGGACTATTGCAAATGGTGTTACACAAATGGAAAGTTTATTTACAATAATATTGACGAGCTTACAGATTTTCTTGTTGACCATATGTCAAATGAAAGCTGGCCTCCTGACCAGGCAAGAGCTTATTTTAGCCAGCAGTTACCTAAACTGAAACATTGGCATAATTTAGAAAAATAATATCACAAAAATAGCTATCAGACTAAAAGTTTGATAGCTATTTCTCTATTCATTAACAAATATTTAAAATACATATATTATATATGAGATATTGTTTTAATTATTTATTTGATAGTTAATTTTTATTTAATAGATAGAAAGATAAGTATATATTTTACAAAAGCTGAGTGGACACGCTTATTTAAATGATATCTATGATGAATTTATTGAAAGTCATACAAGAGATATAACAATAAATTATAAAGTTGATATCCGAGATACTATTGAAAAAGGCTGTCTTTAAAGCGTCAAATTTTATGGTGAAGAACTTTTCTATATGGTTGATGTCAAGAATAAAGGTCACTATGGGTTAGTCCATTCAAATGATGACTTCTTTGACTTAACAGCAGATGGTGATAAATTTTCTGAAAGTAAAAAGTCTTTGAAAAACATTTAAAATGAGAAAGAAATCAGTCACTGATAACTAAGGCAAAACAACAATTTAAAGAATCTCTCAACGGCAGACTGTTTTGTGAAATATGTGGTTTTGACTTTACTGAAATTTATGGAGAACTTGGATAAGATTTCATAGAAACTCATCATATTAAAACTGTGTCTTAAATGAATAATAATGAAAAAACAAAAATTGAAAATATTGTCATGCTGCACCAGCAACAGAAATTGTTGAAGAAACATCAACTCAAACTACTACATCAAAGCCTTCAACAACAGAAAAATCTACTACTAATATCACAGTTTCTAATGAAGAAAAGAAGGAAAATATTTCAACTTCTGCAACAACTTTACCACCGATAACAAAGGCAGAACCGACAATAAATCCTAATTCAACCGAAGAGTGAACTACGGTTGAAAGTGTTCTTGAAACAACTAAACCAGATGAAAAAGTTACAGTTCAACCAACAGAACCAGCTACCGAAGAACACAAAATCGATATTGATTATTACGTCAATTACGCAAAGAATTATGCTTTAGATATTGGCTTAACTTACGACGAAGAAGCTGTAGAATGTTGGGATAATCCTATTTCAATCACATCAAAAACCACAACAGCTATCGCTAATATCGAAAGCAGATTGAACAGATACAAGAACATATAAGGTTTCGAATATGTCTGTATTTGGTATGAAAAATGTGGTGAAAATGACTACGATCTATACATAGGTTACGCTTAAGACAAAAAGACAAGGCACAGTATTTGGACTGATATGTACCCTCTTTACTGGACAACCAGTAAGGAGGGTATATTTTTATGCGTT
>JAHHUE010000077.1 GCA_020024155.1 Oscillospiraceae bacterium
AATTGTTGTGTCTTTTTATGTGCTAAATTTTGGACATGCAAATTTATAAATTATTTACATAAAGATATATAAAGATGAAAGGGGATATAGTCTTGAAAAAAACAAATATTATAGAAGTAAAATGTGAATTTAATGGAGAAGAAAGTTTACAGGAAATATTGATACAATCATTTCGTCTTTTTTTAAACAATAAAATAGTGAACAGCACAACAGAAGGAGATTTAGAAGAAAAAAATGGTTTTTGATATAAAAAATCCATCTGATTATAGTGTAGGATTGTATATTAGATTATCAAAAGAAGACGAAAAAGAAGGTCCATCAGAAAGTGTAACAAATCAAAAATCGTTATTAAGAGAATTTGCGTATAAACACAAACTTTCTATCTATGATGATTATATAGATGATGGTTTTAGTGGTACAAATTTTGATAGACCTAGTTTTAACAGAATGATTGATGATATCGAAAATAAAAAAATAAATATGGTAATAACAAAAGATTTATCTCGTCTTGGTCGTGATTATATTATGACAGGTCATTATATGGAAAGATATTTTCCAGAGAAAAGAGTTAGATATATATCTTTACTAGATGGAATAGATACCGGAGTAGATTCTACTTCTAACGATATTACACCTTTTAGAGCTATTATGAAGAAGATTGATTATTTGGGAAAGGTATTATAAACAAATAAATACACATAATAAGTTTATATAGTTGCTTTTAATTTGTTCTCAAATCTATAATATATTTTAACGTCACAATATTTTTGTCCATCAATAATTTGAGACTGACCAACTTCAATTCTATCCACAAGTTCAAATAAAATAGATTCATCTAATTTTTCAGCATATAAATAGTTTTCAATAATTTGTGATATATAAATATCATCATTATATTTATTTTCTTTTAAAGCCAAAGAATTTTCTAACTTAGATATACTGGTTGTTTTTTCTGAGTACTCTTTTTCGTATTTACTTATAAGAGACTGGAAAATAGTATTAGATATAAAACCATTACACTTATCCACATAAAGATTTTCAATCAGTTGTTCAAGCTCCAAAAGTCTTGATTTAGAATTTGAAATCTCTTGTTCATAAATTGTAAATTGAGTATTTAACTCTTTACATTTTAATTTATATATTTGTTGTATTATATTTTTTGTGTTATGTTCCACTAATTCGGCATTGGCTTTAATATTTTCAGAAACTAACTTTATCAGCACACTTTCGTAAATTAGATGTATAGTACAAGCGTTTTTACCACTTCTAGCATAATTATTACATATAAATGCACTGTATCTGCCATTTCTGCCATCTTTATATTTGAATTTTTCAATATGATTTCTCATTTTAAAACCACAATCGGCACAATAAATTAGTCCGGTAAAAATACTTTTTACATTATCTGAGGAATTTCTTTTTCTTATTTTATTTTCATCAATTTCTGAAACCATTTTCCATAGCTCATTAGATATAATTGCATCATGAGTTCCTGTTACTCTAATCCATTCATCCTTTGGCTTTTTTATAAGTTTACGAGATTTATATGAAAGTGTTCCACTTTTACCCTGAACCATATTACCAATATAAACTTCATTTCTGATAATATTTTTAACTGTATTATCAGTCCATTTATGGCTAACATTACGAGGGTCTTTTTTGTTTTTTCTTTGATAATATAGTACACCTGGACATAAGATATTGTCACTGTTTAGTATTTCTGCAATAGAACGAAATCCCATACCTGATGCTCTCATTGAAAAAATACGCTGAACAATAGGCGCAGTTTCGTTATCTATAATAAGATGATGTTTGTCAAGAGGGTCTCTCTTATAACCGTACGCTGGATAAGTACCCATAAATTTTCCATTTTCAGCACAAGCAGCCTTTACTGCTTTTACTTTTTTACTTGTATCACGACTGTAAAATTCATTAAAAATATTTAAAAAACACATAATATCAGTGCTACCATTGTCATTTATAGTATCAATACCATTATTTAATGCAATAAATCGACAACCAATAGAAGGAAATAAATAATCAGTATACTGCCCAAATTCTATGTAATTACGGCCAAATCTTGACAGGTCTTTAACTAAAATAACATTTATTCGTTTAGATTTTGCATCTTCAATTAGTCGTTTTATGGCAGGACGATTAAAGTTTGTGCCAGAGTAACCATCATCAATATAAACATCAATTTCATTCCAACCTTTTTGTTTTACATAATTTTGCAATAGTAATTTTTGATTTTCTATACTAACAGACTCTCCATCTCGTTCATCATCGTTGGAAAGTCGACAGTATATTCCTACATTATAAATTTGTTCTGACATTATATTTTCTCCAAATAAAATAAAAGTAAAGTTATTTTTTATCAAGGGGTTTGCTGTTAGTATATGAAGAAAAATCTGATAGAGTATTTCTAATTGCAATTTGTTCTAATGTTTTACCTAAATCTTTTTCTCCTGAAAAAAAACTTGTTACTTTATATATTGTTTTTCCAATTTTAATTTCTTTAAATGAGTGTGTTTGTACAAGTTGATTATCCATAAATAATGCCTCTTTTTATAAAAATCTTTAATAAAATTTATGATATATAGGCTTGTACAAATTACTGCTTTTTAAATTAAATGCCATTATATGGATAAAATAAAAAAGACAGAATCATTATGATTCTGTCTTTTGTTATTAAGATTTTATACTAATTAGTATTTATCACATGATGAAAAGCTGTAATTGTCATCTGCATTAAAATAACTGTCATCTACTTTATGATAGCCTTTATTCATATAAGAGCTTTTCCCATTATTGTTATTATCAGTTTCTTCATCAGTTGGGAGTTTAAACTGACTAATCATACCTTTAAGAATTTGAGATTGACTAGAAAGTTCTTCACTAGCTGCGGCGCTTTCTTCGGCAGTAGCAGAGTTTGTTGATATAACACTTGAAATTTGGTCTGTACCAATGCTAACTTGAGAAATAGATATAGCCTGCTGATTAGAAGCATCAGAGATTTTTTGGAATACAGCTGTAATTGCCATAGCTTGCTCTACAACATTATCCATAGCTACTTTTGTTTCTTCCATACTTACACTACCACGTTCAATAGCTGATACCATATTTCCGATTAAGTCAGTTGTAGCTTTGGAAGCCTCAGCAGATTTTGCAGCAAGGTTACGAACTTCGCTAGCAACAACAGCAAATCCTTTACCAGAAGCACCAGCACGAGCTGCTTCTACTGCTGCGTTAAGAGCAAGTATATTAGTTTGGAATGCGATATCTTCAATAGTTTTAACAATACCACTTACTTTGTTTGCACTTGAGCGAATTTCTTCCATCAAATCAAGTGACTGATTCATTTTATTACTACTTTCAAGAATTTCACCATGAACAACTGTTACATGTTCGCTTTCGCTTTGTGCCATTTCAGCATTTGAACTGATTGTGTTTGAAAGGTCTGAGATAGTTGCAACCAATTCTTCAATAGAAGAAGCTTGTTCTGTTGCACCTTGAGCCAAAGCCTGAGCACTTGAAGAAACTTGTTCAGAACCATTAGAAACTTGTTCAGATGCAGTTGAAATATTATGTACAAGGTCAGTTAATTTTTCAACAAATGCAAATGTAGATTTCTGAATAGAGATAAAGTCGCCTTTAAATTCCATACTTGGTTTTACAGTAAGGTCTCCACCAGCAAGTTTTTCCATTACAGAGTCGATTTCTCCAACATAGTCAGATAGTGTGGTTACACAAGAACGCATAGAATCTGCCATTTCACCAATTTCATCATTACCTTGGTGTTTAGTTTCAAATTGCAAGTTACCTTCACTCATCAATTTAAGGTCTTCGTTGAGCTCGGCAATTGGAGCAAGTTTTTTGACAATAACAGTACGAACAATAGCTGCTGTTATTGTGGAGTATATTATCAAAAGAACAATAATGGATATGGTTGTTTTTTTGATATCACTATTATATTCTTTATGTTCCATCATAGTGATAACTTTCCAATCAAACTTATCCATTTTATTTACGACGCATATTTTACTTGTACCATTGAGTTCATAGAAAGTAAGTGTTCCAGTAGGATTTTTAACTTCATCAAGCATTTTGCCTTCAATGCCAAGGTCAGCAATATTTTTACCAATCTTATCGAAGTCAAAGTGACTAATGATTAAATTATCATTTGAAATGAGAATTGAGTGACCAGATTCAGCAAATGACATTTGTTCCATAAACGAAGTCATTTGAGACAATTTGATATCTAAAATCAACAAACCAATAGTGCTGTTATGACTTTTAGTAGGTGATACTATTGATACACAAAGTTCTCCTGTTATAGAATCAACATAAGGTTCAGTAATAAATGTTTTTTGTTTTGCAGTTTCATAGTATGGATGACTGCTAAGAGTGATGTTATATGCAACACCATCTTGAGAATAAATTCTGTCTTCAGCAATACTGCCTATACCAATGCTAAGAATATCAGAATGAGATTGTTTTAAATCCTGCATTAATAATACGGCTTTGCTGAATGCTTCTGTGGAGTATAGTGGAACTTCTTCATTTGCAGAGGAAAGAGATTCTTTTATATATCCATCTTTTGCAAGCGTTTCAGAAATAACTACATATTTTTCCAAAAACTGTTCTGACTTATTTACAGCACTTTGGTTTTTTTCTAATATTAAACTGTTCTGCTTTGCGTTTAATTTGGAACTTGTAGTTGTAACAAGTATAATTGTTAAAATTACATTAAGTACTGCTAATACAGATACTAAAATAGCTGTAATAGTAGTTGATAGTTTCTTACGTTTATTTTTCATAATGATACATCTACTCCTTATTTAATTTTTAATAAAATATATTATCTGTTAGATTATACAAAGAAAATATAAAAATGTAAAGTATAAAGTCGAAAAATATTTTATATTGTCTTTTTAAAAATAAAAATAATTTATACATTGAATAAATTATACATTTTTCATTACCTTTCCCAAATAATCAATGTTCAATGACATGTATGCGAAAGACATATCAAAAAAAATAAAAAGTGTAAAAAGAGATAAGCAGAAAAAAGGTCAGTTTATTGGTGGCAAGCCTATGTTTGGATATAAAATGCACCCAACTGAGAAAAATAAAATTGTTATTGATGAACAAGCAGCTATTATTGTAAAAAAAATATTTGCAATGGCTTCAATAGGATACAGTTGTAGAAAAATTGCATCTATACTCAATGAAGAAAAAATACCCACGCCAGCAGCTTATGCCGGATTAACAATTTCTAATAAAAGTCCTTATAGTGGAATGTGGAGCAGTAACAGAGTTTCTGAAATGCTGAGAAATGAAACTTATATTGGGAATATGGTTCAAGGCAGAAGTGTTAAGGTGAATTATAAATCCAAAAAATGCCTAAGGCAAAAACCGGAAAATTGGATAGTTGTGAAAAATACACATGAACCGTTGGTAGATATTGAAACTTTTGAAAAAATACAACTTATGTTGGCAAGCAGAAAAACTACAAGAAGTAGAACTTATGATTTTTTACTTAAAGGGCTAATATATTGTCACGAATGTGGTTATCCAATGTCTGTTATAAATAGAAAAAATACATCAGGAGAAGATGTTTTGTATTTTATATGCAGAACATATCAAAGATTTACAAAAGCTAATGTTTGTACTTGTCATAGTATTAAAGAAAGCAAGATAACTATGGTGGTACAAGAAAATGTTTTAAAACTATGCAAAGAACAAATACAAAAAGAAAAGATGATAAAGCTTGCTGAAAATGTTTTAAATAATAGTAGCAATAAACAGACAATCAAAAATGAAATAAAAATATTTAATGAAAAAATAGAAAGACTTACAAGCAATATAGATAAAATTTACGACGATAGACTTAATGAAATTATTAGTGATGAAGATTTTCAGCGTATTTATCAAAGTACATTAAAGAAAAGAAATGAATGTATAGAAAAAGTTAAATTATTAGAAAGTAGAAATATAGATGAGATTAAAACAAAAGACAAAGTAGAAAAACTTTTAAAAGAATTTATTGAAAATATACCTACCAATAGAGAATTATTAGTTAGCTTGATTGATAGGATAGAATTTACTGAAAATAAAGAAGTTATAATCAAATTTAAGTGCTCAAATCTAAAATAACATAGTATAATAAGTACATAATAATTTTTAAATAGTCAACTCTACTATTATTCGGTTGTTAAATTATGTGATCAATGATAGTATTTAGTCAGAGGTGATTAAATGTTTGAAATAGATAAACAAAAATTTGGGCTATTTGTAAGTACACTTAGGAAAGAAAAGGGATACACTCAAAAAGAGCTTGCCCAAAAGCTTTTTATATCTGATAAAGCTATAAGTAAATGGGAGACCGGAGTTAGCATTCCGGATACCACACTGTTGGTGCCGCTATCCGAATTATTTGGTGTTACAGTTACAGAACTACTAATGTGTAAGAAAATGAGTGATGAAGAAAAAATTAAACCATCTGAGGTAGAAAAAATAGTAAAAACAGCAATTACATATCCAGAGGATAAGCCCAAAAGGGCATATCAAAAAAAAAATATATGGAAAAAAATATATATT
>JAHHUE010000078.1 GCA_020024155.1 Oscillospiraceae bacterium
ATAATGCAATGCCTAAAAGTGGTGGTAGATTTACTGATGCAGTTGCTGTTCCAACAAATGTAAATGGGTGGGATTATAATTTGAAAAATATAGATGTTCGTACAAAAAATAATACTGACCCAAACATCAGAGTTACAGGCATAACATTTTGGCTTAAATAGTGCGAGGTGAGTATATGATAACGGTAAATAATAATGGTAGTCAATTAGAAGTTAGTAAACCGTCTGTTAATAATGGTACAACTATGGTAGATGTTGGCAAAGTTACAGTTAATGATGGTACAGCACAAAGACTTGTTTGGACAGCCTGGAATGGTGAAATTTATGATAACGGAAATATTTTTGAAGAGCTAACAGGCGGATGGATAAAGAAAAACGGTTCTCAGATATCTAGTTCTGTAATAGCTTTTAATAGTAATCATATATTTATTCAAGCCAGACGAAATAATGGACAAAATGCACAAACAATTTTTTCAACTGTTAAATCTATAGATATGACACCGTATACGAAAATAAAAGCTACGATTGATGCGGACATACCAGCTTGGACTAAAGGTAGCCTATTAAGAGTTAATGGTAAATCTGCTTATGGGTGGGATAAAGCATATGATGGGGCAGTAGGTGAAAGGAAAAATAATTGGACAATAACATTGGATATATCTAATATTAGAGGTTCATATCCTGTTGAATTTGTTTTAGAAACTACACCTAGTGAACCATGGGTAAGAATTTATAAAATATGGATGGAGTGATAATTATGAAAATAAAGCTTAAAAACGGAAAAGAATTTGAATATTTAATAGCTTTTGAAACAGAAGAATATTTCAACGGCTCAAACAGACGAACATTAACTTTTGAATGTGATAAAAATGCAATTAGTGTTGATGAGCTTAACAGTTTATTGTCTGATGAATTAAATACAGAAAATATTGTGCTTTTGAGAGAAACATCTACGGTTAACGAAAATGAACAATATGAAACAGAGCAGGAAGAAAAAGAAACTGCTGAAAATATTGTTATTGATGAGCAAGAACAGCATATTATTGAAAACTATGAAAGTTTGGAAAATGTTTATGATGGTTATGTATTGAAACTTAAATGTGGTGTTGAGAACAAACTAATAACAAGTGAAACACCTGATGAACAAGCAGTATATGAAGATAGAATTATCTTTAAGCTTGGCAAAAGAACTTATATTGAAGAACAGCTTAAAAGACTTGGTTTGTAAAGGAGAAAAGCATAATGTCGATTAAAATTTTAGATGTATCAAAACATCAGCCAAATATAAATTATAAAGAAGTGTCAAAAGCCATAGACGGAGTTATTCTTCGCTGTGGCTTAACTTATTGGGGCAGACAAAATATGGGCATAGACTCTTGTTTTGAAAAGCATTATGCAGGATTTAAAGCAGTGGGATGTCCTGTTGGTGCATATTATTACTCTTGTGCTGACAGTATTCAAATGGCTAAAAAAGAGGCGGATATGTGTTTGTCAATATTGCAGGACAAGCAGTTTGAACTGCCGATTTATTATGATGTTGAAAATAATGAACGACAAGGCAATTTATCAAAACAAATGCTTACAGATATAGTGGATACATTTTGCTCTACAATTGAAAAACAAGGCTATTTTGTGGGATATTATAGTTCTACTGACTGGTTACAAAGAAAACTTGATACAAAGTATTTGAGTAAAAAATACACACTGTGGAAAGCTGATTACAGAAGTAACTATGATAAAAAAATAAATTGTGATATGCACCAATATACTTCAAATGGTAATATTATCGGTATAAATGGCAGAGTTGATTTATCAAACTGCTATGTGGATTTTCCAACTATTATAAAGAAAAACGGATTAAATGGGTTTTGTGAAAAATCACATTTGCAGAATTTTTCCGTAAATGCCAGTAAGGGTGATATTGGAAAATTTGAAAATCTTGCAAAAAAACTTGAAATTTATGAGTATGTAATTAAATAAAGTTAAATACAAGTAAAATTCAGAAGGAAGGTGTAAAGTGAAATTTTTAGACAAAATTAAAATTTGTGTTGTTGCCGGTTTTACAGTATTGAACGGCCTGCTTGGCGCAATGGCTGCTCCATTTTATATGCTTGTTTGTACAAATATAATTGACTATATAACAGGTATTGTCGCATCTGCATATAGAGGTGAGGCAGTGAACAGTCACAGAGGTTTTAGAGGTATTGCCAAAAAGGTGTGTATGTGGCTTTTGGTCGCTATTGGATATATGCTTGATTATTGTTTGATTATAATGGGGAAAACAATTGGTATGTCCGTTGAATTTAGATGTTTTGTTTCTGTTGCAGTGATTTTTTGGCTTTTGTTTAATGAGATAATCAGTATTTTGGAAAATATTGATGACATTGGAACGCCTTTGCCACCATTTATTATAGAAATAACAAAACTTCTTAAAGATAAAACTGATATAAGCAATTTTGAGTAGAATGTATAATAAATCCCTTCTTATTTTTTTAATAAGGAGGGATATTTTTGTATAAAGTATCATTACAATGGAAATAATAGTTGCAAGGAAGTTGAATTTATAAAGGAGTGTTAAAATATATGGAAATAAATCGTGGAGAAGTTTTTTATGCAGATTTAAGCCCTGTGGTAGGGTGTGAACAAGGTGGAACAAGGCCAGTTGTTATTGTGCAAAATAATGTTGGTAACAGACATTCCCCAACTGTCATTGCAGCAGCTATTACTTCTAAACAAGATAAGACCTGCTTGCCTACACATATAGCTGTAAAAGCTGAAAGCTGTGGACTTGCAAAGGATAGTGTGGTTTTGCTTGAACAGATAAGAACTATTGACAAACAAAGATTGAGAGAAAAAACAGGCAGACTGTCTAATGAAGATATACAAAAACTTAATAATGCCTTGAATATAAGCTTTGGATTGAACGACTAAATTTACTTAACATATGTTAATAAAGACCTGCCTATAAGGATTTATGGGCAGGTTATTTTTTATTATGTATAATTGACAATGAATAGTGTAAAGGGTATATTTATTTATAGAAAATTTTTTATAAATAAAGGACGGAAAAATGATGGAAAACAGAGTTTCAAAAGGACTTATTGAATTTTTGAACAAAAGTTACAGTGCTTTTCACGTAGTTGAAAATATTAAAGATGTTCTTAAATCAAATGGCTTTACTGAAATAACAGAAGGCGAAAAATGGAATATTTCAAAAGGTGGCAACTATTTTGTTACAAGAAATGATTCTTCTATAATTGCTTTTAAAGTGCCTGAAAATGATTATGTTGGATTTAATATTGTAGCTTCTCACAGTGATAGCCCTACTTTTAAAATTAAAGAAAACGGCGAACTTATTCAAGCCGGTCAATATGTATCTTTGAACACAGAAAGATACGGTGGTATGATTATGTCTACTTGGCTTGACAGACCACTTTCTGTTGCAGGCAGAGTTATTGTTAGAGAAAATGGCTCTTTGACAACAAAACTTATAAATGTTGATAAAAACTTGCTTATCATTCCAAATCTTGCTATACATATGGACAGAAGTATGAATGATGGTAAGAAATTTAACCCTCAGACAGATATGCTTCCACTTTTTGGTGATATTACAAGAAAAGGTCAGTTTGATAAGCTTATTGCTGACACAGTTGGAGCTAAGGAAGAAGATGTTGTTGCAAAAGATTTGTTCCTTTATATAAGACAATCTGCTTGCTTTATGGGTATGGAAGATGAATATATAGGCAGCGGCAGACTTGATGACTTGCAATGCGCTTATACTTCTATGGACGGTTTTATTAACTCTGAAAAATCAAATAGTGTAGCTGTTCTTGCTGTATTTGATAACGAAGAAGTTGGCAGTGGTACAAAACAGGGTGCTGCTTCTACATTCTTCTATGACACACTTACAAGAATTAACTCTGCTCTTGGTTTTGATAATGAATACTATTTGAGAGCTTTAACAAATTCATTTATGATTTCTGCCGACAATGCTCATGCAGTACACCCAAACAATGCGTCTGTTGCTGACCCTACAAATCGCCCTGTTATCAATGGTGGTATTGTTGTTAAGCATAATGCAAATCAGAAATATACAACTGATGCTGTAAGCAACGCTATATTTAAAGAAATTGTTAGCCAAGCCGGTGCATCTTGCCAGAGCCTTGCAAACCGTTCTGATGTATTGGGCGGTTCTACACTTGGTAATATTTCAAACACAAATGTTGCTCTTAATACAGTTGATGTTGGACTTCCACAGTTTGCTATGCACTCTTGCTTTGAAACAGCAGGTGTTAAAGACACAGAAGAATTTGCAAAAATTTGCAAAAAATTCTATTCTGTTTCTGTTGTTAAAAATGGAAATAGCTATACAGTTAAATAATATATAAAAAATATAAGCAGTAGTAAGGTAAAAACCAACTACTGCTTATTTTTTTAACTATATAATAAAATTTTATTTTTTACGCTTTACAATAAGTTTTATTACATTTATAACTACAACATACAATACACCAGCTATTGGCCATAATACCCAACTTTTGTCCCAGTTTGAATTTGTAAAACTGATGTACAGATAAATAGCTGCTGCACTGCACCAGTAAATAGTGGAGATAGTTGAAATGTATTTATTCCATGATTTTTTCTGTGGAGTATAATCTACAACTTGAAGAAGTTTATCATAAGATGAATTTATTGTGCAAGCTTTTATGATAAAATAAACACCAAGAGATATAAGCAAAAGAAGAACATTGACAAATATTATAACTGTCATATCAGATGGATTAAATCCAACTGCAAATAATAGTGGTATTACTGCTGCGATACACAAGCTTATACCAAGTGCAAGGTACGCTATGTATTTGTTTTCGTATTCCTGTTTTTTCTTTTCTACAATACCTTTTACACCATAGTCAAGGTTTAGATAACTTTTTTTAATAAAAGACCATTTATTTTTTTTTAGACCACAAACAATAAGAATTGCAACACCAATTGTTATAATAAAAATAAATAATGCACTACCCACACCACCTGCAAAATCCTCTGTTATATTTGCATTTGGCTTTTCTGATAAGCTTAAAAGTAATATAACCGGTATAGGAGAAAAAATAAACATTGATATTGCCAAAGAAATATATGTTGATAATTTCTTTATAAGTGACATATACTCTGTTGCTTGCTCTAATGTAATATTTACTGTTTGAATATTATTATCATCAAATATAACCTCAGTTTGAGAATAATTATCAGCTTTTGGTAAATCTTCTATATCGTCTTTAATAAGATAATCAGTTGTTACACCAAAAAGTTGACTTAATTTTATTATTTTATCAAGGTCAGGTATGGATAAACCACTTTCCCATTTTGAAACAGATTGCCTTGAAACATTAAGTTGTTGGGCAAGCTCTTCTTGGGACCAGTTACTATTTTTTCTTAAATATATGATTTTATCTGCAAGTATCATAAATTTTCCTCCTCAAAATTGATTTTTTATTTAGCTAAAATATAGCAAATTATGCTGAGTAGCACCACCAACCAGTCTTGGAAATTTGTCAACCGGCAGTTGCACAACTATATTATACAAATTTTTTATGATTTTTCACAATATATAAGAAAAAAACAGTTGATTTTAACCAACTGCTTTTAGGTTAGATTATTGGTGTAGCTGAACTTCTTCAATAGGAAGAGTAAAAGTGAACACAGAACCTTGTGGTTGGTTATCTGAAATTGTTATTATGCCACCATGTGAATTTATGATTGATTTGCACAAGGCAAGACCAAGACTTCGGTGGCTATCTGACACTTTATTTGAACCACTGTAAAACATATCAAATACACGAGATTTATTTTCGTCAGAAATGCCAATGCCATTATCGGCAACAGATATTACTGCCTGACGGTTCACTCTTTTTGATGATATTGTAATGTTGGAACTATTTGGTGTATATTTGATTGCATTATCAACTAAATTGTGGATAACTTGAACTATTAGTGTTGCATCCATTTTTGCAAGGAAGAAAAACATCTTTATTATCAACTGTTACAGTATGTTTTGTGCCAGTGAAGTTTACATGAAGTAAGGCTTCCGTGATTACTTCATCTACAAGCTCTGCTGAAAGATGAAGATTTAATCTAGCTTCTTTTTGATAAAAGATTGCTTGCGTTACCTGAGATAGAAGTAAGAGGAGTTCTTAAATCGTGAGAAATAGCTCTGAGTAAGTTTGATTTTAACTGCTCATTTTTTGCCATTCTTGTAGCTGTTCTGATTATTTTTGAGTTTGACAGCGATGGAGATAAACAAACTAAAATATGCTCGTCTGTATGATAATTTACTCGGCTTTTAATTCTTGAATTTTCGGTTATTTTGTTTACACGGTCAGCACATCTTCCTAAGAGCTATTTCTCGTAAAGCTGTAA
>JAHHUE010000008.1 GCA_020024155.1 Oscillospiraceae bacterium
CTAACCCCCATTACTATTTAAAAGTTCTGCAATAACTTTTGCTTTTGTTGGTTCTATACCAACCATTTCTCCATCACCATGTATTTCACTTGAAATAAGGAAAAATTGTCCTCTTATGCCAAGTTTATTTAATGGCAATCCACGAACCCAACCTTCGTCATTACAAACAACTGTCAAATCTTCAAACATTTCGCCAACATCATATAGGCGAGCTGTTTCTATGTAACCACCGACAATCTCTTGCATAACATCAAGTTTATTGTCTATGGTTTTAACATAAGCTGGAGCTTTTACCGGTACTATAACTACTGTTATTTTCTCTGTATTTTTCATTTGGTTTCACCTCACTTTATATGCCTGTCTTATGACTGGCTTTTATTTTGTTTTCATTTCAATAAGTTCATCTAATGCTTTATTGAATTTCTGTTCTGCATTAGGTGGTTTTCTCTTGCAATTAAGTATCATAGAAACATAAGCCTTTGTAACACCTAGATGTTTTGCAAGGTCATCTAATGTAATCTTGCTATTGTGCATTTTACCAATTAGAATGCCTGTCCAATTGTCCATATTTATAAAAAGCACTCCTTTCTTTAAATAAGAGTTGCAAAAGTTAACAATTAGTGTTATTATGTAATCACCACAAAACTTAATAACATGTACACTTTTCGTTTGAAGTTGTTTACTTTTGCAACTTATGTTTTAATTATAGTGCGTACTTTCGCAACTTTCAAGTATTTATTCGTTAACAAACGCAACTTTGTGTTAGTGTACAAAAAAAGGAGGATTTTTTTGTGTTTTATGATACATTTTTGTACTTATGCAACAAAGTTGGTATTTCACCATCAGCTGCCGCATTAGATATGGGTTTTCAAAAGTCTGTTGTTACCCGATGGAAATCAGGTTCTATACCACGTGATGTTAATTTACAAAAAGTTGCCGACTATTTTAATGTTTCAACTGACTATCTACTTGGAAAAGATGAAATAAAAAATACCTCTGATGAACAATCAGAGGTAGATGAAATAGTAGAAGTATTAAAAAACAATCCTGGTATGCGTATTTTATTTTCCAAAACTAAAAACGCAACTAAGGAAGATATTGAAAAAGTTATCAAGATGCTTGAAATTATGCGAGGAGACGACTAATGGGTGAAATTATAATCAGATATCTTTCAATGCCTTGTTCTATTGAAGCTTGCACTGCCACAGATAGTAATGATGATTATAATATTTATATCAATTCAAATCTAAGTTTCCAAGAACAAGAAAAAGCAAAACAACATGAACTATCTCACATTCGGCAAAATCATTTTTATTCAAATAAATCTACCGCTGTTTGTGAAAGTGAAGTTTAATATTTATAGTAAAATATTTTAAAGGTGAATTTATGACAGAAATAATTGCATTTTTTTTATTAGTATATTTACTTTCAGTTATTAAAGATTTTATTGAAAATATTATTAAAAAAAACAGAGAAAGAAATAATTCACACAAAAATTTTAAAAACAATAGTATTGAACTTTCTATAGAAAATACCGTTTTAAAGCAAAATATTGAAAACCTTAAATCTCAAAAAGAAAAACTATCTTCATCAATACCTTTAATAGAGAAAGAAAATTTATTAAAAGAAAAAGAAAAATTTTTAGATATTCAATTAAACAAAGCTAGACAGCAAATAAAACAAAATAATTATCTATTTCAAAAAAATAAAGAAGAAATTGAACTTATTATAAATGAGAAATCTCAAACTTATCCGTGGTTAGCAGATTTATATGCAGAATATCTATATACATATGATGAGGCTGTTGTAGCATACTTAAAGTCAAAAAAGCGTCCAGCGGAAAAGGCTGCTGATAACATATCTCGTATTTCAAAAGAAAAAAGAGAGTTAACAAAGCAATTAAAACTGCTAGAACATCAGCTATGTGTATACGAAAACTTATTCCCCTGGTTAACAGATTTTAAGGAAATATCAGTTGATGAAGCAGCTAAATATGCACATATCACAACTGGTGATGATAATGAATACAGTATTTTAAAAAACTGGTTATCTCCGGAAGAATATAATAATTTGCCTAATGAAGATAAATATCAATTAGCATTAGACAGATATAACTCAAAACCTAAAACTAATTGGCAAATAGGTATTGAATATGAAAGATATATCGGATATATGTGTGAACAAAATGGTTATCATGTTAAATATAATGGTGCTTTAAGTGGATTAGAAGATATGGGCCGTGATTTAATTTTAAAAAAAGGTAAGGAAATTATCATAATTCAATGTAAATACTGGTCCAAAGAAAAAACTATTCACGAAAAACATATTTTTCAATTATATGGTTCAGTGATTTTAGAAGAAATTGAAAATCCTAAACATTCTGTTAAAGGTGTTTTTGTAACAAGTACAACACTGTCAAATACTGCTCAATTATGTGCTGACAAATTAGGAATTATTATAATTTCAAACTATCCTTTAAAATCTTATCCTCAAATAAAATGCAATATTTCAAAAAATAAAGAAAAGATATATCATTTGCCTTTTGACCAGCAATATGACCGTACTATAATAAATAGTTCTGACGGAGATTTTTATGCTCAAACAGTCAAAGAAGCTGAAAACAACGGTTTTAGAAGAGCTTGGCGTTGGAATGGCAATAATTAAATTTTACAAAATAAAAAAAGCCCCTCGGTGCTGGAAACACCAAGAGGCTTAATATAAAGAGCTTATTCAAAAATGAACAATACTCCCTGAACAGTTGTATTGTACCATTTTTCGATAGGCTTTGTAAAGTATACACAAAATTTCGAAAGGTGGTATTTTTTATGCCAATTTATAAGCAAAAAGAGAAAAAAGACGGACTAACTAAATATAAAGTAAGAGTAAATTATACTGATAGTTTTGGAAATAACAAACAACTCACAAGAGTAGCTTATGGCCTAGATTCTGCAAAAGAACTTGAAAGACAACTTGTATTACAAACACAAAATAAAGAAGTTGTTTCTGATATTACAATTGATTGGCTATTTCAAAATTATTATGAACACATCAAGTATGATATTCGTCAGACAACATATGTAAAAAAGAATCAAGTTTATAGAAACCATATTAAACCTTTTCTTGAAAATGTCAATTTAAAAAAGCTTGATGTAAGAATCCTTGCAAAATGGAAATCATATGTCAACGATAAAGACTTAGCATTTCAATCAAAAAAGAATACTTATAAAGAATTAAATGCCTGTTTAAACTATGCTGTTAAAATGGAATATCTCCCCTCAAATCCGCTGTCAAAGGTAGACAACTTTAAAAATGCTTATGAGGAAAAGAAAAATGTAAATTTCTATACTCCTAATGAATATAAACAATTTATATCCGCTGCACTATCAAATGCGGAAATATCTGATTTTTATGATTATTATATATTCTTTTCTATTGCATATTTTACTGGTGCAAGAAAAGGAGAAATTCATGCTTTAAGATGGAATTGCTATGACGGCAAATATATTTCAATAAAAAAATCAATATCTCAAAAACTAAAAACCGGTGATGTTGAAACACCACCAAAAAACAAAAGCTCTATTAGAACTATAAGAGTTCCAGAGCCTTTGGCAGAAATACTAAATAATCATAAAAAACGACAGCAAACTCGAATATCAGATTGGAATGAAGAAGGCTTTATTTGTGGATATTATAGGTGCCTTCGAGACTCTAGCCTTGAAAACGAAAATAAAAAATATTCTTCTGCTGCTAATCTTAAAAAGATACGCATACATGATTTTAGACATAGTCATGCTAGTTTGCTTATAAATGCCAATATTTCCCCTTTGGAAGTTGCTCATCGTCTTGGCCACTCGACCGTTGAACAGACTTTACGAACATACTCTCACTTGTTCCCAAACGAAGAAGACCGTGCAATATCTGTTTTAAACGATATTTTCAAGTAAAAATCGTGTACAATTCGTGTACGCAAAAGAAAAAAGCCTTTATTTTAAAGGCTTTTTCTTGTTTTGGTGGAGCATAGGGGATTCGAACCCCTGACCCCCACACTGCCAGTGTGATGCGCTCCCAGCTGCGCTAATGCCCCATAAATATTATTTTTACATTTGTTCCTAATTAATAATATCAAAACAATTTGTATTTGTCAATTATATATTATAAACAAAGCACCGTATTAAAAACAAAAAGGTTGACAAAAATGCCAACCTTTTTAATTTTGATTATTAAACCATAACGCCCATAAATACACCGTAAAATACAAGTGCAACGATCGTCATCAATTTGATGAGAATATTGATTGATGGACCAGATGTATCTTTAAATGGGTCACCTACTGTATCGCCAATAACTGCTGCTGAGTGAGCCTCGCTACCTTTACCACCATGTGAACCATTTTCAATGTATTTTTTAGCATTATCCCATGCACCACCTGCATTAGACATAAAGATAGCCATGAGAACACCTGTTACCAAAGAACCAGCAAGCATACCACCAACTGCTTCTGCACCAAACAAGAAACCAACTATAATTGGAACAACAACAGCCATAACACCAGGAATAAGCATTTCTTTAAGAGCTGCTGTTGTAGAAATAGCTACACAAGATTTGTAGTCAGGTTTGCCTGTACCTTCAAGAATACCAGGAATTGTACGGAACTGACGACGAACTTCTTCAATCATACTGTAAGCTGCTTTAGAAACAGATTCCATTGTGAATGCTGAGAAAAGGAATGGAAGCATACCACCAATGAGCAACCCAATAATAGTTGTTGGTGAAAGAAGGTTAATTGATTTAAGCTGAACTGCTTCTGCATAAGATACGAACAATGCCAAAGCTGTCAAAGCTGCTGAACCAATTGCAAAACCTTTGCCCATAGCTGCTGTTGTGTTACCAACTGCGTCTAGGCTATCTGTGATTTCACGAACAGATTCATCAAGACCAGACATTTCCGCGATACCACCAGCGTTATCTGCAATTGGACCGTATGCGTCAACTGCAACCGTAATACCTGTTGTTGAAAGCATACCTACTGCTGCCAAAGCAATGCCGTAAAGACCACAGCATTTGAAAGCAACAAAAATACCAATACAAATGAGAATAATTGGAATAGCTGTTGACTGCATACCTACTGCCAAACCAGAAATAATTGTTGTTGCAGGACCAGTTTCAGACTGTTCTGCAATTTTTTTAACTGATTTATAGTCACCAGATGTATAAATTTCTGTAACAATACCGATAATAAGGCCAACAACAAGACCTGCTATAATAGCAAATGCTGGTTTAAGTCCACCAAAGAAGATGTTACTCAACACAACACTACCGATAATAACAAGAACTGCTGATGTATATGAACCCATATTAAGAGCTTTCTGTGGATTTTTACCATCTTTACCTTTAACAAAGAAAGTACCGATAATAGATGCTATGATACCCAAAGCAGAAAGAATTGTTGGAAAGATAACTGCACCATTTTCAACAATAACTGTATTGTTATTTGCATAAACAAGACCAAGTGTCATTGCAGAAATCAATGAACCTGCATAAGATTCAAACAAATCTGCACCCATACCTGCAACGTCACCTACGTTATCACCTACATTATCAGCGATAACTGCCGGGTTACGAGGGTCATCTTCTGGGATACCTGCTTCAACTTTACCAACAAGGTCTGCACCAACGTCAGCAGCTTTTGTGTAGATACCACCACCAACACGAGCAAACAAAGCAATTGAGGATGCACCCAAGCTGAAACCAAACAAGATATCAGCGTTGCCTGTAACTGCATATACAACGCTTACACCAAGTAAACCCAAACCTGCAACACACATACCCATTACTGCACCGCCTGAGAATGCGATTGACAAAGCACTTGCCATACCTTCATTTTTAGCGGCACTTGCTGTTCTAACATTTGCTTTTGTAGCAACTGTCATACCACAGTAACCTGCAACTGTTGAAAGTATTGCACCCAAAAGGAAGCAAACTGCTGTTGGCAATCCTCTTAATGCGTAGATTACAGCAAAAAGTATTACTGAAAAAATAACCAGAATTTTATATTCTGCAAATAAGAAAGCTTTTGCACCTTCTGCAATTGAGCCAGCAATTTCTTTCATTTTTTCTGTGCCTTCGCTAATTTTGTTAACTTTGCCAGTTAAAACAAAAGCATAGAGAAGTGCCAATACGCCAGCTATTATTGAGATTAACATCAAATTCAAAACTATTCCCTCCTATAAAGATATTTGCTATATAATTTAATGCTTAATAAATTATATACAAAATTTACACATTTTACAAGCCTTTTTTACCAAAAAAATGATAAATTGTGCAAAATTGGTCAAAATCAAGAAAAACACCATTCTCTAATTGTTCCAGAGAATGGTGTAATATTTTTAATTATCTGTTAAGAAATGCTGAAAATGCTTCGTATGTTGAATAGATATCCAATTTTGAAGCAAGTTCAAATGGTGAGTGCATAGAAATGATTGGCACCCCGAGGTCAACTGTTGTAATATCACATTCTGCAATAAAACGAGCAACTGTACCGCCGCCACCTTGGTCAACTTTACCAAGTTCTCCTGTTTGCCAGCAAACATTTTTAGAGTCTAACAAACCGATGATTTCTGCCATAAATTCTGCACCACAGTCGTTTGTGCCGCCTTTACCTGCTGAACCTGTATATTTAGTAAGTATAGCACCTTTATTTACATAGCAGGAGTTATTTGGTTCGTAAGCATCGCCAAATGTTGGGTCATATGCTGCACCAACGTCTGCTGAAAGGCATGTTGAGTTTTGAAGAGCTGTAAACATATTTACATTTTGCATCATAGCAAGATTGCAAATAAAGTTTTTCATATAGTCAGCCTGCAAACCTGTTGCACCTGTTGAACCTATTTCTTCTTTATCAGCAAAAATTGTAATTGTTGTTTTTGTTGGATTTTTTGTTTCCAATTCTGCGACAAGAGATGTGTAAGCACAAACTCTGTCATCTTGACCATAACCACCAACAAGACTTCTATCAAATCCAATATCTCTTGCTCTGCCAGATGGAACAACTTCTATTTCAGCACGAAGGAAGTCTTTTTCTGTCATACCATATTTTTCGTTAAGGTAAACCAATGTTGCAAGTTTAACAGCTTCTTTTACATTTTCACCTTCGTATGGCAATGAACCAACAATAACATTCATTTCTTCGCCTTTGAGAACATCAGCCATTTTACGTTCTCTCTGGTCTTTTGCAAGGTGTGGGAGAAGGTCAGAAATGCAGAATACTGGGTCGTTTTCATCTTCACCAACATTTATTTCTACAAAAGAACCATCTTCTTTGTAAACGATACCATGAATGGCAAGTGGTGTTACACCCCATTGATATCTTTTTACGCCACCATAATAGTGTGTTTTAAAGTAGCTGATTTCATTTTTTTCATAAAGTGGATTTGGTTTAAGGTCAAGTCTAGGTGAATCGATATGGCTTGCAGCAATGCGTGTACCGTTGTCCACTGTAAGAGTACCAATAGTAGACAAAATCAAAGCACGGTTACGATTGTTAAGATAAACTTTATCCCCTGCTTTATATTTTTTTTCTGAGCAATATTCGGTATATCCGTTTGCCTTAGCCATTTCTATGATAGTTGAAACAGCTTCTCTTTCTGTTTTGCAAACTGACAAAAAGTTTTTATATTCTTCACAAAATTCCTGACTTTTTTCCATTATGTCAGGTTTTTTGTTTGCAATATGTTCAATTTCAAATGTCAATTTTTTTTGCAAATCTTTTACATCTTTCATATTTTATTCTCCTTCTACTTTATTAGCATATAATTCTATATAAGCATTATACGACTTATTTATTTTATAGACATAATTATTCATCTGTGTGTAAGGAAATTCTTCTAGATAGTCTTTTCCGCTTTCAGCTAAAAGTTTATCAACAGTTCCCCAGCCACTATGATACGCAGCCGCTGCAGTATCTAGATGATTATCATATCTTTTCATACATCTTGAAATATAATAGGCTCCAAATCTTATTGAAGTTTCAGGGTCATATAAATCTTCAAAAACAACATTTTCATTAGGACATAATTTCAATTTTATCCATTCAAATGCTTCCCTTGTTATTTGAGTAAGTCCTATTGCATTAGCATTTGAAACAGCATCAGGATTAAATCCACTTTCTGTTTTTATAAAAGCTAATAAAAGATATTTATCCAATTCAAATTCTTCAGAATATTTTTCTACATAATCCATATATTTCAGTGGATATTTTGCATATCTATATTCCAATTGTTTCTGTTGGATAAAATTATAAGTATTCTCTTTATAGCTTTTATTTTCAAGTCTCCTTTACATATTTTCTAAGGTTTTGAGTATATATTCCCCTTGATTTTCAAGCTCTTTTATTGATTCATTATTATAAACAATAAAATCAGATTTTTCTATAAGTGTTTCTAATTTTGTTTGTTTTTCAATTCTGTTTTTTGCTTGCTCTAAGGTAATATTATCTCGACTTATAAGACGATTATATTGTAAATTTCTGTCACAAACAACCAAAATAAATTTATCACAATATGCTTCAAAGCTATAACCAATTATAACAGCACCATTAACAAATACAAAATTTTGACCATTCTCAAAGCTTTCATTAGCTTTTGTCATTATTTCTTTTATTATAAATGGATGGGTTATAGCTGTAAGTTTTTCCAAATTTTCTTTATTTGAAAAAGCCTTTTGCCCAAGTATTGTTTTATTTATAACTCCATCAATAAGAATATCTTCTCCAAAAAAGTCGCATAATTCTTTTTGACAATCTTCATTTTTATGAATTTCTCTTGCAATTGCATCACAGTCTATTACAGTATATCCTTTTTCTGAATAAAAATTACTAAGACTTGATTTTCCTGAACCACTTTGTCCTGTTATTGCAACAATTATATTTTTTTTCATATTAAACACCCTATAAATTTATAACTCTAAATTCAGCAGAACGCAATAATCTGTTATATACTGCCAAACCAATATCATCCATTGTTGGCATTATAGCATATACTTTTTTTGCTCCAATTTCATCAAGATGACGCAATGCTGTAAAAAGCTCAAGTGCTTGACTTGCACTATTCCCTTCTTTTCCGTATGAAACACATTTACAGTTAAGTTTTGGTATATACTCCTCAAAGCACATAGCCACTACACCATCTTTTTCAACTTTTTCCTTATATTTTTCAAAAGGAGCATTGATTATAGTAACTTCTGCTTTTGGTGCATAATGCTTGTGTTTAAGCCCTGGTGACAACACTTTATCATCAGATAAAAGTTCTTCTGTTATACCTTTTGAAAGTTCAACTTCCTTGCCTAAAACAGTGCTTATTTGACTTTGTGTAACATATCCCGGACGAAATATTATTGGCTTTTCTCCGACAAGAGAAACAACCGTTGATTCTACCCCTACATCACAACTTCCACCGTCAATAATCATCGGTATTCTGTCTTTTAAGTCCTCATAAACATATTGTGCATTTGTCGGACTTGGTCTGCCAGAACGGTTTGCACTTGGACCTGCCAAAGGCAATCCTGTTTTAGAGATAATTTCCAATATAACTGGTGTTCTAGGCATACGAATACCAACTGTATCAAGTCCTGCACTAACTTCATTAGGAATTAAATCCGATTTTTTCAAAATTATAGTCAATGGACCCGGCCAAAATTCATTTGCCAATTTTAAAGCATCTTCTGTGACTTCAGATGATACTTTGTGCAACATATCATAATCACAAATATGAACAATAAGTGGATTATCCATTGGGCGTTCTTTTGCTTTAAATATATTTTCACACGCACTAGAACAAGTTGCATCAGCAAAAAGACCATAAACAGTCTCTGTTGGCAATGCTACAACTTGTTTATCCTCTATAAGCTTACATGCTTTTTCTATGATTTTTTCAGATGGTTTTGCAAGTAAGGTTTCCATTAGTTTTCCTCTGCTCTTTTAAGCTTTTCAGCTTGGTCAACAGTCACAAGACTATCAATAACTTCGTCAAGGTCACCGTTAAGAATTTGTTCAAGACGGTATAATGTAAGACCAATTCTATGGTCTGTAAGACGGCCTTGTGGGTAGTTATAAGTTCTTATTCTTTCACTTCTATCACCTGTACCAACTTGACTCTTTCTGTTTTCTGCAACTTCTGCATCTTGTTTTTCTTTTTCCATATCGTAAAGTCTTGAACGAAGAACTTTAAGAGCTTTATCTTTGTTTTTATGCTGACTTCTTTCGTCTTGACATTCAACAACAAGACCTGTTGGCAAGTGAGTTACACGAATAGCTGAGGAAGTTTTGTTGATATGCTGACCACCAGCACCGGAAGAACGGAATGTGTCAATTTTAAGGTCTGCTGGATTGATATCAATTTCAACATCGTCAACTTCAAGCATAACAGCAACTGTTACTGTTGATGTATGGATACGACCCTGAGTTTCTGTATCTGGAACTCTTTGTACACGGTGAACACCACTTTCAAATTTGAAACGGCTGTATACACCTTCACCTTCAATAGAAAAGCTAACTTCCTTAAATCCGCCAAGCTCTGTTTCGTTTGCAGAAAGAATTTCTGTTTTCCAACCCTTTGTATCAGCATACATATTGTACATTCTATAAAGATTATATGCAAAAAGTGCTGCTTCCTCACCGCCGGCACCACCACGAATTTCGATAATAACACTTCTGTCATCATCTTCATCTTTTGGCAAAAGAAGAATTTTAAGCTCTTCACCAAATTTTTCCATTTGTTCTTTGCCTTCTTCATATTGAAGTTGAACTATTTCTTTAAATTCAGGGTCAAGTCCACCTTCATCCAACATTTCTTTTGCTTCTTCAAAGTTGTTTTTTGCTGTTGTGTATTCGTCAAATTTTTCAACAATCGGAGTAAGGTTTTTATACTCTTTCATAAGGTCTCTATATCTTGTATTATCATTGATAACTGTTGGGTCCATAAGAAGCTGATTTATTTCTTCATATCTGTTTTTTACATCTAAAAGTTTTTCAAACATTTATTTTCTCCACCTATAAAATATATTATTCTTGTATTGTAATAATTTTTTTAATATTTTTCTCAATTTTAGCTCTTGGGAGCATAACTTCTCTGCCACATTTTGTGCATTTAATTTTAAAATCAGCACCAATGCGAAGAACTAAAAACTCATTATTTTTACATGGGTGTGGCTTTTTTGTAACAATTATATCGTTTACTTTTATATCCATATATATCTCCATCCAAAAATTCTCGTAATATTGTACCATAAAACCGTAGTGTTTGGCAATTACATATTTTGTGTATTATATTAAATTTTGCCTGCATATATTTATAAAAAACGACTATTAAAGGAAGGTATTATTTATGGAATATCTGCAGGAGGCTAATATCAATTTCTCATCTGAGTTCACTTTAGAAAGCCTTACAGATGCTTTTGAAACTGGCAAAGTAATGTTTGCCAAAGCACTGGTTTACAATAAAGGAAAAGGACTTATGTTTAACCTTGGTGGTTATGAGGCTTTTATGCCTAATAGCGAGGTTTATTTATCTTTTGATGAACAAAATATAAAAGAAGCTGCTATTGCAACCAGAGTTAATAAATTTGTCTGCTTTGTTGTTACAAATATAAAAAAGCAAAATGGCGAATACATCTTTGAAATTTCAAGAAAAAAAGCTCAGCAACAAGCATACGAAAATTATATCAGTAAACTTCGTACAGGAGATATTATCAATTGTACAGTTACACATATTGATAATTTTGGTGTATTTTGCGATATTGGATATGGCATAAGCGCTCTTCTACCTATTGATTTTATATCTGTATCCAGAATACAAAGTCCTGCTGACCGTTTTGAAGTTGGGCAAAAAATATATGCTTGTATAAAAAGTATTGATGATACTGGACGAATAGTTCTATCACATAAAGAACTTCTTGGAACATGGCTTGAAAATGCCTCTTTTTTTGAAGCTGGAACTACAACAACAGGTATTGTAAGAAGTGTTGAAAGTTATGGCATTTTTATTGAGTTATCACCTAATCTTGCAGGACTTGCAGAAACCTGTGAAGGAATTAAAGTTGGAGATGTAGTAAATGTGTACATAAAAAATATATTGCCTGACAAGATGAAAGTTAAGCTTGTTATAATGAGTACACTTAAAGAAGAAAAATTTTCTCCACAAATAAAATATTTTCATACAGACGGAAGAATATCTCATTGGAAATATTCAACCGAAAACTGTATGAAAATAATTGAAACATTTTTTTAAATTGTTTTTATATCCTATTTAATTTAGCTTTTATTAAGCAAGAAACAAATAGAATAATGTAATCACTAAGCCAAATGCAAACAGCATCAAGCTGTATGTAAAGCTTACAGTGAGATGGAAGGCAGGAGACTCAATACCACGGTCTTCTGCTGTTCTTTTTCCTTCGAAGAATGTGCTTGGAATTTCTGCTGTACGCATAAACAATTTGCGGAATACAAGCAAAAATACATCAGTTGATTTATCAATACATCTGCCGATAAATCCAAAGATAAATGGCAATACAGTAAATACCAATGGTCTCCAAATAAGGTTTTCAACAGAAATATTCTGGTTCCATGGATTTACATAACCTTTTTCTTTTGTTACAACAGTGAATTTTGCAATAACAAAGTAAAGAACTGCACCAATTGCAAGTGAAATCAAAGCACCTTTTATATTTACAAAAGAGAAATAATTTACAGAATGTTCAAGTTTGTGAACACCCATAAAGTTAGTTGTAATTGCAGCAAGTTTATCAAGTGTTTGGTGTGGTAAAGCACCAAATGCGAATATAAGTACACTTACTACACTGATAACTACACTTGTGCGTTTTGAAACATATGATTTATGCAAATTCCATTCTTTTGTTGGTTTTTTTACAAACAAGCAAATAAATAATTTTGTCATATATGCAACTGTAAAACCACCACTTACAAGGAATATAGCTTCTGTGAAACGGAAAAATCCTGTTGCAGCATTTACTTCGTTAAGCAAATGCATTTTTTCAACGATTGACTCGTGAAGAAGTGTTTTACTGATGTAACCATTAAAGAATGGAACACCCATAATACCAAGTGCTGCTGTGCCAAAACAAGCTGTAAGCACTTTTTTGCCTTTACCAAAGCCTTGAACAACATTGAGGTCAAGACTATGTGTGTTTTGGTAAACAATACCTGCACAGGTAAACAATACAAGTTTGATCATTGTATGGTTAATCATATGCAAAACTGTGCCGTATGCTGCAATTGTGCCGTGTTCTCCAAGGAATTGAGTCATTGAAACACCAATTACGATAAAGCCAATTTGTGACATTGATGAGTAGGCCAATGTTTCTTTAAGGTTTGTGGACATAAATGCACACAATGCACCAAGGAACATTGTAAGAATACCAATAACAAGCACAAACATTGCCCATTTTTCATTACTTTGCATAATTCTTGTTGTTACAACAACTACACCAAAGATACCTGCTTTAATAAGAATACCTGAAAGTGCAGTACTTGCTGGAGCTGGAGCAGCCGGGTGAGCTTTTGGAAGCCAACCATTAAGTGGGAACATACCTGCTTTTGCTGCAAAGCCAAAGAATACAAGACCTGCAATAACCATAAGAAGATTTTGATTTTCAAAACCAGCAACAGCTTCTGCAATTTCTGAAATAACAACAGTACCTGTAAATGCATCAAGCATAAAGATACCTGTAAGAGTTACAAGACCACCTATTACAGCAATTGAAAGGTAGCTGTTACCTGCTTTAATTGAATCTTCATCTTGGTTGTGAACAACAAGAGGATAACTTGCAAATGACATTGCTTCAAAGAAGATGAATGCTGTATACAAGTCATTTGAAAGGAAAAGGCCAAGAGTTGCACCAAAAGTAATTGCCCAGAAACTGTAATATCTTCTAAGATTTTGTGGTGCATGGTCAAAGTATTCATCAGAAAATACACTGGAACCAACCCAAATAAGGCTTGTTGCTACTGCTTGAAGAATACCAAAACCTGTTACATTTAAAGTAACACCAACACCTGCAAACCAGTTTACTGTAACAATCTGACCTTCAAACATTGAAATGTTGAACATAAGATAAAGGCAACCAGCAAGTTCAGCAAGTGAAACTGCTACCATTGTAAGATTAAGAGCTTTTGTATTTTTTACCACCAATGGTAAAAGTCCAAGTACGATTGGTGCAAACACCATAAGCAAAATCATGATTTCCATATATTAAAATCCTCCTTTTGCTACTGTTTCAAGAATGTTGAAGAGAGGTGTAGCCCAGAAAGTGATAGACACCATAAGAGCAGTTATAATTGCCATTGGAATAAGCAATCTGCTTGGAGCTTCTTTTACATGGTCAAGGGATTTCATATCAAAATCTTTTGATGGGAAATATGCCATTGTAATGATTTCCAAAAGATAAATAGCAGTCATAAATGCTGAGAACATCAAAGCACAAACACCGATAAATGGCAAAATATTTGACATTGAAGCTTCTTTAATAGCAGCTGTTGCCAAAGTATATTTTGACAAGAAGCCTGGGAGCGGTGGGATACCGATAAGTGCAATTGATGAAATTGTAAAGAGTGCAAATGTTTTTGGCATTTTCTTTGCATAACCTTCAAGGTCATCAACATATTCTTTGTGGTTAGTGTAAAGAATTGCACCAGCTGTATAGAACAATACAATTTTCATAAATGCGTGGAATAACATATGTGACATACTGCCTTTAAAGCCGTCAGCAGTCATAATCGTTATACCAAACACAATATATGCAAGTTGACTGACTGTTGAATAAGCAAGTCGTCTTTTAAGATGTCTGCTTTTTACAGCTGACCATGAACCAAAGCATATTGTGATAATAGCGATAGTCATAACAACATTCTGAACCCATGTACCTTTTACGATGTCTGGTCCAAAAAGGAAGAATGTTGTACGCATAATTGCAAAAACACCAGCTTTAACAACTGCAACTGCGTGAAGCAATGCTGTAACTGTTGTTGGTGCAACAGAAGCACCAGGAAGCCATCCGTGTAATGGGAAAATTGCAGCTTTTACACCAAAACCGATAAACATAAGCAAGTATGCAATAAGAATTGGTGTATTACTGAATGTAACAACACCACCATAAGCAAAATCAATGCTGTGGTTGTAGTACAAAATTATCATCATACCAACAAATGAAAGGCTTGCACCACCAACGGAGTAGATAAGGTATTTTTTACCTGCATATTCTGCTCTTTTGTCCATTGCATGCATAACAAGTGGTAATGTGATAAATGTAAGTGCTTCATAGCAAAGATACATTGTAAGCATATTTGCACTAAAAGCAAGACCAATTGTAACACCAAAAGTCATAAGGTAGAATGAAAAGAATTTTAACATTTTACCTTCATGTTTCATATATTCAGATGCATAAATTGTTGCTAATGGCCACAAAAAGCTAACCATTGCTGCAAAAACACAACCAAGACCGTCTATTCTAAATTTTATGCTGAGTGTTTCAGTAAAAGTAAATATATTTACTGATGTACCTCTCATCATAAATATCATTGCAAATACAATAACAGAGTTTATTGTTGTGCAAATAATTGAATATTTTGCTCTTTTTTCATCGTTTTCAAATTTTATAAATTGAGAAGCATATCCCAAAACCAACGGAAGTATAATTGGCAAAATAATAAGAAAATTATTCATTTTTATACCTCCCTATATTCCAAATGTGGAAACAACATTTGTAACCACATTGATAACTAATTGTGGATAAACACCAATTGCAATAATAAGAATTGCAAGAATTGCAACTGGAATAATCATTGTTGCGTTTACTTCACTGCCTTCTGTAACCTCCTGACTTCTTTCTGCAAACAAAGCTTTTGCTGTTATAGAAAGAATGTATCCACCAGTAAGTAAAGCAGAAACCATTATGATGATAAATCCAACAAACTCAACTTGTACAAATATACCATGCAAAGCTGATTGTGCAAGGAAATATTTACTTACAAATCCACCTGTAAATGGAACACCTGCAAGTGAGATACCTGCAATTGTAAAGAATGTAAATGTTGCAGGCATTGCTTTGCCAAGTCCTGTAAGTTCTGATACTTTTGTTTTATTTGTTTTGTAAATAATATTACCTGAACAAAGGAACAAAACATTTTTTGCTAATGCGTGGAAAACTACCTGCAACAAAGCACCGATAGCACCAACTGTATTAAGCATCATAATACCAAAAATTGCATATGAAATCTGGCTTGCACTGGAATATGCCAAGCGACGCTTAAAGATATTTTCTTTATAAGCCATCATTGAACCCATAAAAATTGTTGTTATTGAAAGAATAAGGAATACAAGCTGTACCCATGTTCCCATCAAAATTTGTGGTCCAACAACAAAGAATACTATTCTAAGAATTGCGATTATACCAGCTTTTGCGATTATACCACTGAGCAAACCACTTGCTGGTGAAGGAGCTTCTGGATAAACGGCTGGAAGCCATGCGTGCATTGGGAACATACCTGCTTTACAGCTAAATCCAAGAATTGATATAAATGCAACAATAAGAATAGCTGGAGTTGAAGCGCCAACATTAGCCAAAGCACCACCAGCAATAAATTCTTTTGTAGGTGCCAAATCACTGCCATAGAATGCCATTATACCAACAAGGCCACAAAGTGCACCAAAAATTGAATAGTAAATGTATTTCTTAGCTGCAATAATACTTTCTTTTGTTTGTGAGTTAAGTACAAAAACAAAACTTGTAAGACTCATTGCTTCAAATGATGTGTAGAAAGTAAATGGGTTGGATGAGTATGCTGTTGCGATAACACAACCAAGAGCCATAAGATAAAAACTTACAAAGCGTTTTTCGTTGTTTTCACTTTTAAAATATTCTTTATTATATATACCAACTATAAACCAAACAAAGCTGAAAAGTGTTGAAAACAACACTGCAAGCCAGTCAACCTTAAAGCTAAGGCTAAGTCCCATTGGCATATTAAGAAATACGCATCTTTCGCCAAAATTAACAATATTTGAAATTACAACAGTAATAAAAGTTAAAGCTGTAAATACTAATGAAATTGTATGTATCTGTTTTCTGTCTTTAATTGAAGAGAAAATCAGAGCAATGCCAGAAAGAACAGGCAATGCAATTGTTAATAAAATTAAATAATTCATCTTATCTGTCCTTTCATTATAATAATTCAATACCTTTAACAATGATATTTACTACTGGCTGATAGAACAAGCCAAGCAAAATATTTGTTATGATAAGCATAGACATACCAACTACATAAGATGCTGAATTCTTATGTTTTACAACTGGTGCGTCAGTTCTTGTAAAGATAACTTTAATCGCACTAATGTAGTAAATAGCATTAAGAACTGTACTTACTGCAAGTGCACCTAATGTAATCCACATTTTTGCACCTGTTTCCATTGCTGCCATTGAAATGAAATATTTTGAAGCAAATCCTGCAAAGAAAGGAATACCAATCATTGAAAGACTGCCTATAACAAATGCAAATGCAGCTAAAGGATTTCTGTATGCAGCGCCTTTTAAGTCATCAAAGTTCTTTTTATGTCCTGATGCACATGCAAGACCACCTGCCGCACTAAATAGCATAGGTTTTGTAAGAGCATGGATAATGATATGTAAACATGCTGCAACAAGACCCCAATAGTTGCCAAGGCTGATACCAATGTAGATATAACCCATCTGAGCAACAGAAGAAAAAGCAATCATTCTTTTGATATGTGTTTCTTTTATTGCATCTAATGAACCTATAATCATTGCACACACTGCAAACACAAATAAAATATTCAATACTTTAAATGACACAATTGTTTCAAGTCCAATAACTCTAACGATAAATTTAATCAAAAGAATAATATATCCTTTAAGAACAAGACCGGAAAGAATTGCACTTGATGCAGTTGTTGCACTACCATGAGCATGACTAAGCCATGTATGGAATGGGAACAATGCACTCTTTATAGCCATAGCTACACAAACAAGACCAATAACTACTGTCAATGGAATTCTGAACATACCAGAACTAACGATAGCTGCAATTTCATCATGCATTGGCACCATAAGAAGCTGACCTGTTATGCCGTAGATAAGAACAATTGAAAGCATAAACAAACCTGAACCCAATGAGCTCATAATAAGGTATCTCATTGTTGCTGCAAGAGTTTTGCCGCTTTCTTTTGCCATAACGATTGCACAAGCAGAAATTGTATTGATTTCAACAAAAACATATGCTGTAAACAAGTCGTTTGTATAGATAAGAGCAAACAAAGATGAAAGCAAAAGGTTAATCATTATATAGAAATAATGAAGATTTTTTGGTTTTACATCATCAAAAATTTCAGTTTTACCACAAACCAAAGCAGAAAGAGTAACAAAAGAGAAAACTGTTGCCATCAATGCTTCAAGTGGGCCAAAACGGATTTCATTACCCCAAGGTGCTGGATAGTGACCCATCATATATGTAATTGCTTGTGGATTTTTTACCATAAACAAAAGTAAAGAACCGTTTAAAACAAGAGTTGCAGAAACAACAAATGTGTTTATTCTATAAGCCCATTTACCATTAACTATGGCTGTTACGATACCACCAAACATGGTTATCAGTATACAGAAGAAAGGAAAGTTTGCTATAAATGGCATATTTATTCTCCCTCCTGACCAGCTTTGAACATTATTTCATCAATATTCAAAGTTTTATATTTTTTGTAAAGTCTTTGAACCAAAGACAAAGATATAGCTGTTACACTTACAGAAACAACAATACCTGTAAGTACCAAACTACCCGGAATAGGGTTTATATATGTTTCCATTGACAAATCACCATTTACAACAATTGGTGCTAATTTTCCTACAATGTAACCTTTTGATGCAAGAAACAAATAAACTGATGTTTCCATTATATTAAGACCTATAATCTTTTTGATAAGATTAGGATGCAAAAGCATAGTTGTAAACCCAATACCAAAAAGGATCATTGAAGCAACTTCATAATAGTTAACAAATAAATTTGGACCCATTATATTTCCTCCCTGGTAAATAATGCATAGAAGCTGTACATTGTCATTGTTACAACAAGGCCAACCGCTATGTTAAGTGGCAGGATAAGCCCTGCTGAGATAATATCACCAGGTGTACCTGTTGGAATACCTGATGGAATGTGGTTTGCACCTGTAAAGAAAGAATAGCCCTTTGCAAATGCATAGAAGGTAAGTGATATAAATGTAACTGTTTTTACCACTTTTTCTGTAAGAATTTTGCTAACTTTTTTATAACCAAATGCAGATGAGAACAAAATCAAACTTGCACCCATAATTGCACCACCTGAGAAACCACCACCTGGTGACAAGTGTCCGTTAAGAACAACATAAATACCAAGCATAAGGTTAAAAGGTACTATAATTTTTGCAACACCTTTTACAATTGTATCTCTTTTAGGGTCATAAGCAGTAAACACTTCTTCTGATTTACCTTTTTTGTCTTTTCTCATAAGCATCATAACACTACATGAAGCAACAAACAAAACGCAGGATTCACCAAATGTATCAAATGCACGGTAATCAAGAATAACGCCAGCAATAATATTTACTGCACCTGTTTCTTCCATACCTTTTTCAATGTATCTTTCTGTAACCTCGTTATTTACAGGGTTAGAAAATTCACCATAAGCAGGCATATAAGAAACTGTTGTAATCAGTACACCAATAATACACATTGCAATAACAACACTTGCAGCAGCATAAAAGTTTCTGAAAACTTTAAAGCCACTTGCATCATGCCATTCTACAAATCTTTGAAGTAATGATTTTTCTATATGAGTTGTATCTCTGCGAACTTCTTTTTCTTTTTCTTTAAAGTCAAAAGAAACTTCGCCGTTAACAAATTTTATAATTTTGGAGAACCAATTATTTTTCTTCATTGTTTTCTTCGTCCTCCTCTTTCAATTGTTTTACATTTTTAAGTGTAATAAAGAACAATATACTTGTTACTCCGGCACCAACTGCTGCTTCTGTTATAGCAAGGTCAGGAGAGCGCAATAACAACCATATTATGCACATTACAGAACTATATGACATAAAAATTATAACTGTTGAAAATAAATTTTTTGTAAGGCATGCACTAATAGCACAAACAATCAAAAAAGCAAGTAATACTAATTCAAATGCTATCATTTTTTAACAACCTCACATTCTTCAAGAATTTTAGGGTTTGCAATAACTTCAGTTCTTGCAAGATAGTGAGATGCAACAGGACTTGCAATCCAGAAGAATCCAATCATAAGTATAAGTTTAAGGCTAATCATTGTAAAACCTATTTTAATTATTATACCTATAAGAATTAAAATAGCTCCCATTGTATCAGCTGTTGCGCCACCCTGCATTCTGTTAAGCACATAGTTCAAACGAAAGTTTCCTATAAGAGCAGTGATGATAACATGTACACCTGCAAGTATAAATAATGCAGAAATTATAAGTCTAATTGTCATGTTTTTTTACCTCCTCTTTAATGTTTTTCAAGTCGTTTGCTCTGTCTTTTTTATGACTTCTAAGATACATTTTACAAAGAATAATAACGGTAATAAATCCCAAAACAGCATAAATAAGAGCAATATCAACGATATAGTTTTCTCCTTGTAATGCAGCAATAAAGCTTATGAAAATCATAATTACAGTACCTATACTGTTAACAGCCAGTATTCTGTCTGAAAAATGTGGACCAATTATTGTTCTTAAAAAATATCCAAAGATAACAAGAGCCAAAACTACCAATACACATACGACAAAATAATTATATATAGTCTCAGCCATTGCAATTTTCCTCCATTTTTTTAAGTAATCTTATAAACACAGAGTCTTCTATACCCTCTGCCAATGTATAATCCAAGGCATGTACACAAAAATGATTATCGTCTACATCAACTGTGATTGTACCTGGTGTAAGAGTTATACTGTTAGCGAGAATAAATCTTAGAAATTCATTTTTAATATCCACATCAAAAAATATTATCTGTGGCTGAATTTCAATTTTTCTACTGTATATTCGTTTATACACAGCAATTGCGGATTTTATCATCTCAACAAATAACACAACAATATAGGCAATGCCCCAGAAGAAATTCTTTATGTAGCTAACCTCGCTCTTAAAAGAATATTCAAGGAACTTGCACATAAACCAAAATATAACTGCTGATAAAATAGCACCTATAATAAGGATTTCTGTTGTTATTTTGCCATTGAGAGCAATCCAAAACAACAATAATAGAATGTACATTTTAAACCTCTTTTTTATTTATTTTTTTCTTACATATATTTTAAAAGAAAATATATTCTCTTAAATTATATATCGACCCAATAAATTTGTATATAGAGTTATTATAAATGGTATAAATACAGTAATAATAAGTTCATTGAAATATAATTAAGTTCACTGTTTTTATACAATTTGTCCAAATCTTAACAAAATAAAGTTTAGTTCTAATTTATTTTTGCAAAATATAAATCCGAGCAAGCAAACAACTTGCACGGATTTATCTGATTAAGTATGTAGTATCGCAAATATTATTCTCTTTCTATTTTAATATTTGTAATTTTTTTAACTTCTTGTGCATCAGACTGATTTTTCTTGTGTTCTTTCATTTCTTTATTGATAAAATAGAACAAAATTTCGCGAAGAATAATAATTGAACCCAACAGTATAATCTCTTCTTTTGTTCTTACAATTACAGTTCTTAAAATTTCAGCTGCCATTTTAAATTCAAGCCCGGTAACCATTGCTGTACCAAGAGAGTTACGAACATTTAATGAATTATCTGGTTTTGAAAAATTTTTGATATAATCAATAAATGCTTTAAAAGCACCTGTTGCAACTATAAAGATACCAATAATTTCAATTATGTGGATAAGAATTGGCAGGTAGTTGTGTAATAACGTTTCTAACACTCTATATACCTCTTATTCAAAAAGATTATTTTTTTTGCACTGATTCCCAGTCTTTAAGGAATCTTTCAATACCTGCATCTGTAAGTGGGTGTTTTGTCATTTGTTCAATAATTTTGTAAGGAACAGTTGCAATATGTGCACCTGCCAAAGCAGAAGCAGTAACGTGAATTGGATTTCTAATGGAAGCAGAAATAATTTCTGTTTCGATACCGTGGATTGAGAAGATTTCGCTTACTTCGCTGATAAGGTTTATACCTTCTTGACCTATATCATCAAGACGACCCACAAACGGACTTACATATGTGGCACCAGCTCTTGCTGCAAGCAATGCCTGTGCAGCTGAAAAAATAAGTGTAACATTTGTTTTGATACCTTTTGCAGAAAGCGCTTTAACAGCTTTAAGACCTTCAAGACACATTGGAATTTTGATAACAATGTTTGGATGGATTTTAACCAATTCCATTGCTTCTTTAACCATTGTTTCACTTTCAAGAGAGATAACTTCTGCAGAAATTGGGCCATCAACAATTGATGTGATTTCTTTTACAACTTCTTTAAAATCTCTGCCTTCTTTTGCAATCAATGAAGGGTTTGTTGTTACGCCACAAATAACACCGAGGTCATTTGCTTTTCTAATTTCATCAACATTTGCTGTATCGATAAAAAGTTTCATATTTGTCCTCCAAAACAACCAATATTTTTTTACTAAAATATAATATCACAATTTTTCACATTTTACAATAGTTCTTTACAATTAATAGGAAAGATAGTACAATAATATCTGTCAAAAACAATAGATAGAGGGTGTATATATGGATAATAATTCTGCTTTTACTGCTGGTGTTCGCTTTGGTGGTATTTCTGATAGAACTGAAATTAAAATATTGGTATGTTACCTTTTAAGCAATGTAAATCAGCCTGTATCTGCACAGCAAATCATTGATACTCTGGTAGGTCAGGAGCTTGTAAACTATTTTGAATTACAAGATGCACTTTCACATCTTTCACAGCAAAATTTAATAAAGGAAAATAATGGTTTATACTCTATCACAAAAGAAGGCATTGATATTAGCCATCAACTTGAAAAAGCACTGCCTTATTCTGTAAGAGAAAGGGCTTATAAATCTGTTATTGAAATTTTGCAGTATGCAGCTTTAAAAAAGCAAAATCAAACAAGTATAACCACCCTCAGTGAAGGTGGATACAATTTAAACTGCACAATTTCTGATAAAGATTTTATACTGTTTTCTTGTGACATTCATATGCCTAACGAAAAAAGTGCACTGCTTGCACAAGAAAAATTTATAAAACATGGTCACGAAATTTTTAAATGTGTTCTTGGCATAACAACCGATAACCCAAAAATGTATAAATCATTTCTTGAAAAACAAGAAGAAGAGTAAATTAAAACAGAACTTTCTGATAACAGTTAGTTCTGTTTTTTATTTTATATATTTTCGTTCATTTCAGGCAACATATCCCAAGTTCTTTTAGGCATATTATTCATTCTACATCTTGGGTTATATCTTTCTTTTATTGCAATTGTATCGTAGAACAGTTTCCATAATTTCTGCATATTATATTCATCATCATCTATATGTGGAAGTTCTATATTATTAACTGATAAAATTTCTGTTCTGTTTATTTCATGTATAAGTGCTTGACCGTTTGTTCTGTCATATATCATAAATGATTGTTGATTATATCGTTCTACAAAATGGTTTGCAATAAGTGGCAATATTTGATTTTTTGGTTTTATTTCAGATATATACACTTCTCCGGATTTATAAAATCGGACAACACCTAAATATAAATGTTTTTCTCTATGTATATGCCGATGTGCTTTAAGCAAAAAATTGACATCTTCATCTGCTACCAATTTATCTATATTGTGACCAACTTTAAAGCCTTTTGCAACATATTTAAGCATATGTAATTCTTTATTCTCTTGATAGCTAAGCAAGCATTGCTGTAAAAAAATAATAGAATTTTTTGATATTTTATTTTGAATTGCTGTTTTAACTCGTTTTGCCTTTTCAAAATCCGTTTCGATTGTTATTTGCTGGTAAAAACTTGCTTGCACATCATCTTCACTTATTATACTTATTGGATTAAATGATGAATAATAGTATGTATATACACAGTTTAAAAAGCCATCAAATGTACCATCATATACATAAATCACATCTGACCGCTGATACATTTATAAACATCCTCCCTAGTAACATTATTATTAAATAAACTTACCTGCTCATATTGTTGATTAACACTAACTGATGTTGATTGCAAAATAAGATTTTTTTCTGCATACTGCTTATCTATTTTAATATATGGCGCTGATTTGCCTTTACAAGTAATAAAAAACTGTGCTCTTTTTAAAACAACACCTATTTTTTTAAGTGCATCAAAATCAAGAAATGCTACTTTTCTTGCAGAAATTATTCTTTTTGCACAAGTTACACCTATCCCTGGAACTCTCAAAAGCATTTCATACGGAGCAGTGTTGACTTCACAAGGAAACAAATGCATATTGTTTAAAGCCCAGTTACATTTTGGGTCTAAAAACTCATTAAACATATTATGATTTTCGTCCAAAATTTCATCTGCACGAAACTTATAAAATCTTAAAAGCCAATCTGCTTGATACAACCTGTGTTCTCTCAATAATGGTGGTTTTGTGTCTATTGCCGGCAAATATCTATTCTGATTTATTGGCACATAAGCTGAAAAAAATACTCTTTTCAATCCATACTTATCATATAGTCCTTGTGTAAGACGCAAAATATGTAAATCACTTTCATCACTTGCACCAACTATCATTTGTGTTGACTGCCCTGCCGGTGCAAACTTTGGCGCATTTTTATATAAAACCAAATTATATTTTGATTCTTGATTATGCTGTTGTATAGCTTTCATTGGTGTAAATATTTTTGTTTTTGATTTTTGCGGTGCAAGCTTTTCAAGGCTTGTTGCACTTGGCATTTCAATATTTACACTTAATCTATCCACAAGAAGCCCTATTCTCTCTACAAGTTCCGGACTTGACCCTGGTATAACTTTTGCGTGGATATATCCGTTAAATTTGTATTCGTATCTTAATATCTCAATAGATTTTATTATAAGTTCCATTGTGTAGTCCGGGCTTTTTATTACACCAGATGACAAAAACAGTCCCTCTATATAATTTCTCTTATAAAAATTTATTGTTATATCTGCAAGCTCTTGGGGTGTAAAAGCAGCCCTTTTGACATCATTGCTTTTTCTGTTAATGCAGTAGGCGCAGTCATACTCACAGTAATTTGTAAATAAAACTTTAAGCAAAGAAATACATCTTCCATCAGATGACCAACTATGACATATACCACACTTTACTGCTGTACCAAAATTTCCGTTTTTTCCTCTATCCGAACCACTTGAAGTACAAGCTGCATCATATTTTGCAGCATCCGATAATATTTCTAATTTTTCAAATATATCCATTACATATACTCCTAAAACTTATTATCATAATAATAACATCTATAAGTTGTTATTTCAAGTATTTAAACAACTAAAAGTTGTCAATTTGAAGTGGTAAAATAATTTATGATAACTAAAAATAAAATTTTATACATAATTCATATTTTTTTATTTAAAATTTTACTGCAATTTTCACAATAAAAGTGTATACTATATATTAAGAAACAAAACGGAGGTTTTGCTATGAAACTTACTTTTTTAGGAGCCTGCCACGAAGTTACAGGCAGTATGTTTTTACTTGAAGCATGCAACAAAAAAATTATAATTGATTGTGGTATGGAACAAGGTGTTGATACTTTTGAAAACACTGAATTACCTATTGCAGCTGGCAATATTGACTATGTTTTACTAACACACGCACATATTGACCACTCTGGTAATCTTCCTCTACTCGTAAAAAATGGATTCAAGGGAGAAATACATTCAACTGATGCAACTGCTGATTTATGTTCAGTTATGCTAAAAGACTCTGCTCACATACAAGAATTTGAAGCTGAATGGCGCAACAGAAAAAATCGTCGTGCTGGTAAAGAAGAGTTTGTACCAAAATATACAATGGATGATGCAATTGCTGCAATAGAGCAATTTGTACCTCACTATTATAAGAATAAATTTACTTTGTGTGATGGCGTTGTAGTAAACTTTATTGACGCCGGACATCTCCTCGGTTCTGCATCTATTGAAATATGGGTTACAGAAAATGATATTACAAAGAAAATTGTATTTTCCGGCGATATAGGCAACTTAAATCAGCCAATTATTAAAGACCCTGAATATATTGATTCTGCTGACTATGTTATTATGGAATCCACTTACGGCAATAGAAACCATGGAGAAAAGCCTGATTATATAAAAGAATTAGCCAACATATTAAATCATACTTTTGCAAGAGGAGGCAATGTTGTTATTCCTTCCTTTGCAGTAGGCAGAACACAGGAAATGCTATATTTTTTCAGAGAAATTAAAGAGCGTGGCTTGGTAGAACCTAGTGATTTCACTGTATATGTAGATAGTCCTTTGGCAGTCGAAGCAACAACAATATTTAAGAAAAACAGTGTGGATTGCTTTGACGAAGAAACAAAAAATCTTTTAATGCGTAAAGTTAATCCTTTGCAGTTCAACGGACTTAAAGTATCTGTTACAAGTGATGACTCCAAGCTTATAAACTTTGATAATTCTCCAAAAGTTATACTTTCAGCAAGTGGTATGTGTGAAGCTGGTAGAATAAGACATCACTTAAAACATAATCTTTGGAGACCTGAATGTACTGTGTTATTTGTTGGATACCAAGCAATTAACAGTCTTGGCAGAAAAATCTATGACGGTGCAAGCGAAGTAAAGCTTTTTGGCGAAACAATTGAAGTAAAAGCTGAAATAAGACATCTTGCAGGTATTAGTGGTCATGCTGACAATAACGGACTTATTAAATGGATTGAAAGTATCCATAACAAACCACAAAAGGTGTTTGTTGTTCATGGTGACGATGATGTAATGAATGATTTTACACAACAACTTACAGCCAAAGGTTTTGATGCTACTGCACCATACTCTGGAAGTGTGTATAATTTAATTACAAATCAATATGAAATCACTGCTGCTCCTGTTCCTGTTTCAAAAGCTTATACATCTCCTACACGCAGAGCAGAAACTGTGTTTGGCAGACTTGTACTGGCTGGAAAACGACTATTAAGTGTTATTGAAAAAAATAAAGACGGAGCGAATAAAGACCTTGCTAAATTCACAAGCCAAATACAAGCTTTATGCGACAAATGGGATAAATAGCTTATAATGATAAAGCTGTCACAGTTTAGCCTGTGGCAGCTTTTTTATGCAAAAAAATATCCATACAACATCATAAAGACATTGTATGGATAAATATTTATTATTTGTTGTTTTGTTTGTATTCAATGTATTCATCATAAGTCATAAGTTTATCTACAATAGAACCATCTTCTTTTATTTCAATAATACGGTTAGCAATTGTTTCTATAAACTGATGGTCATGACTTGAAAACAAAACTGTACCTTTAAAGTCAACAATACCATTATTAACGGCTGTAATAGATTCAAGGTCAAGGTGGTTAGTTGGCTGGTCAAGCATGATAACATTTGCCTCTTTCATCATCATACGGCTAAGCATACATCTAACCTTTTCACCACCAGAAAGAACATTAACTTTCTTGTAAACATCATCGCCACTGAAAAGCATTCTACCAAGGAAACCACGCAAGAAACTTTCTGTTTGGTCTTTGGAATATTGACGAAGCCAGTCAACAAGGTTCATATCATTTCCTTCAAAAAATTCTGTATTATCTTTTGGAAAATAACTTCTTGATGTACTTACACCCCATTTGATAAAACCACTGTCTGGTACAAGTTCTTCATTAAGGACTTTGAACAAGGCTGTTTGACCTGCTTCATTGTCACCAACAAGAGCAATTTTATCAAGACGGTTAACATAGAATGATACATTATCAAGAACCTTTACACCATCAATTGTAACTGTAAGGTCCCTTACTTCAAGAACATCTTTGCCAACTTCCCTATCTTGTACAAAGTTTACAAATGGATATTTACGTGAAGAAGCAGGCATTTCTTCAAGTTGGATGTTATCCAAAATCTTCTTACGGCTTGTTGCCTGTTTTGATTTAGATTTATTTGCAGAAAATCGACGAATAAATTCTTCCAACTGTTTAATTTTTTCTTCTTTTTTCTTATTTTGGTTTTTAATAAGCTGATTCATAAGCTGGCTGGATTCATACCAGAAATCGTAGTTACCAGCATACATTTTAACTTTGTTATAGTCAATATCAACTGTATGTGTACATACAGCGTTCAAGAAGTGACGGTCATGGGACACAACAAGAACTGTGCCTGGGAAATCAATAATAAATTCTTCAAGCCATGCAATTGCATCAATATCAAGATGGTTTGTAGGTTCGTCAAGAAGAATTATACTTGGTTTACCAAACAAAGCTTTTGCAAGCAAAACTTTAACTTTGTCACGACCGTTAAGATTTTTCATCTGTGTATAGTGGAACTCTTTATCAACGCCAAGACCGTTAAGCAACTGCAAAACTTCTGTTTCTGCTTCCCAACCGTCAAGCTCTGCAAACTCGCCTTCAAGTTCCGCTGCTCTTTCGCCGTCTGCTTCACTAAAATCAGGTTTTGCGTACAACTCGTCTTTTTCTTTCATAATTTCATAAAGACGAGGGTTACCCATAATAACAGTGTCCACTACTGAATATTCATCAAATTTAAAGTGGTCCTGTTCTAACACAGACATTCTTGCATTTTTATCTAGGAAAATTTCGCCTTTTGTTGGCTCTCTTTGACCTGACAAAAATTTAAGAAGTGTACTTTTACCAGCACCGTTTGCTCCGATTATACCGTAACAGTTACCTTCTTTAAAATCAAGGTTAACATCTTTAAAAAGAGTTTGCCCGTCAAACTCGTGTGTAAGCTCTTTTACAGATAACATTATTTTCTCCTTATTTATATACATTGTTATTATTTATATACATACATTATATATTATCACCCATATTTTATAAAAAGTCAATAACACTTTCAATCTCTATTTCATATAATAAATAAAAAAGGAGGATTTGTACTATGGAAAATCAAAACTATCCTGTATACCCTGGCACAGCTTTGCGTGTTGGCTCTGGTGGTAGTGATGTAAAAATTATGCAACAATATTTAAACGGAATTGGTGTGGTTTATACATCAATAAACCGTCTTAAAGTTGATAGCAAATTTGGCAATGAAACTCAAAATGCAGTTATTCGTTTTCAAAAGCAATTCAACTTATCTCCTGATGGAGTTATTGGAAAGAATACTTGGGATAAAATTGTAACTGTTTACTTATCAGTTGCTGATTATAAACCTCTCGATGTAAAAACAAAATATCCTGGCCTTATAATGAATGGTTCTTCTGGCGATAGTGTAAGATTTATACAAAGTTACCTTAACACTGTTAAAAAGAAAAAAAATTATGCTTGGCCAACACTGACAATCGATGGAAAATTTGGTAATAACACAAGAGCTGCTGTATCTGGTTTCCAGTATGCTTATAACCTTTCAGTAGACGGAAAAGTTGGTAGCAAAACTTGGAATATGCTTATTCCAGAGTTTAATACTCTTATAAAATTATAATCTAAAAAGCGATTTGCATTTATTGCAAGTCGCTTTTATCTTTTTAATTGAAATATATATGTATTTAAGATATGATAAGTATAATATAATAAATCGTAATTAAATATGGAGGTATAAAATGAATATTGCACTTTTAGGCTTTGGTACAGTATGCAAAGGTGTTTATGATATTTTAAAAGAAATGCCGGAGTATAATATAAAGAAAATACTTATCCGTAATCCTGCAAAAAAAACTATGGATTGTATGACATTAGATTTTTCTGATATTGAAAATGATAATGATATTGATTTAGTTGTTGAGGCTATTGGTGGTTTGCATCCTGCAAAAGAATATATAATTTCATCTTTAAAAGCAAAAAAACATGTTGTAACTGCAAACAAAGCAGTTGTTGCAAACTATTTTGATGAATTTGTCCAAACTGCAAAAGAAAACGGTGTAAAATTTATGATTGAAGCTACTACCGGTGGTGGTATTCCGTGGATTAAAAATCTTCAGAGAGTTTCAAGAATAGATGAAGTTACAAGCTTATATGGCATAATGAATGGTACATCAAACTTTATACTTTCAGCAATGAATGATGAACAAAAAGATTTTGACGAAGTTTTAAAAGCTGCTCAAAAGCTTGGATATGCCGAAAGTGACCCATCTGCTGATATTGATGGTGATGATGTAAGAAACAAATGTGCAATTTCTGCATCTATCGCTTTTGGTGGTCTAGTTCCAGTTAACTCAATATCTCAGTCTGGTATAAGATATATAAACAAAAATGATATTAAATGGTTTAATAAAAACAATTTGGTTTGCAAATTATTTGCAACAGCTATTAAATCCGGAAATAATTATGATGCAATAGTTGAGCCTGTGCTTTTAGATAAAAATACTGTGGAAGCTAACGTTCCAAAGAATTACAATATCACTTGCCTTTACGGCAAAACTATTGGTGATGTAAAATTATACGGACAAGGTGCTGGTAGATTTCCAACTGGTAACGCAATAGTTCAAGATATAATTGATGTAAATGAAAATCAAACATTTGATATTGTTTTTAATAAAGAACTGACAAAATCAGATGTTATAGAAGGTAAATACTATATTAGAATTCCTAGCAAGCTTAATTTTGACAATTCACTAGTTGAATCTAAGATAAACTCAGAGAATTATGCCATTATTATTACCAAGGAAATTTATTGTTCTAAAATTCATAGTTTTATAGATAATAATAAAGATAAATCTATATTTATCGCTAGATTTATATAGTAACTAACAGCTACAATTGAAGTTTTCTTTTGTAGCTGTTTTTACATAGATTTTACAAAATATTACTTATAGCATTTACACAAGTTAAGTAGAATATATTTGAAAGAAATAACTAAAAAGTATAAAATTGAGGAAAATTTATGAGTATTTTTAATGTATTCACTCTATTTGGTGGACTTGCCATGTTTTTATATGGTATGGATGTTATGGGCAAAGCTTTGGAAAAACAAGCCGGAAGTAAGCTACACTCTATTCTTGAAAAATTAACATCAAGTCCTTTTAGGGGATTTATTCTTGGCCTTATCGTTACAGCTATAATTCAGTCTTCTTCTGCAACAACTGTTATGGTGGTTGGTTTTGTAAACTCTGGATTTATGACACTTGCTCAGGCTATTGGTGTTATTATGGGTGCTAATGTTGGTACAACTGTAACAGCTTGGATTTTATCTTTATCAGGCATACAGGGAGATTCCTTTATTATAACTCTCCTTAAACCTACAACTTTTGCACCTATTCTCGCTTTTATTGGTATCATTTTATATATGGCATCAAAAAAAGAAGAGAAGAAAAATATAGGTGTAATTCTATTAGGTTTCACAATTCTTATGTCTGGTATGGACATGATGTCTGGCGCAGTTAAACCTTTATCTAATGTGCCTGAATTCACACAACTATTTACAATATTCTCAAATCCTATTCTTGGTTTAATTATTGGTGCTGTCCTTACAGGGATTATCCAGTCTTCTTCTGCATCTGTTGGTATATTACAGGCGCTATCTGTTACTGGGGCAGTAACTTATGGAAGTGCTATTCCAATCATTTTGGGGCAAAACATTGGCACTTGCATTACAGCTCTTCTCTCCTGCTTTGGTGCAAACACAAATGCAAAAAGAACTGCCGTTGTTCACTTATACTTCAACATTATTGGTTCAATTTCATTTATGATAATGTTCTATTTTGCAAATGGAATATTCCACTTCTCATTTATAAATGACAGCATAAACGCAGCAGGTATATCAATTGTTCACACATTATTTAATGTTACAGCAACAGCAGTAATGCTTCCATTAGCTAAGGTTTTAGAAAAACTTGCTTGTGCAACAATTAAAGATGACAAAAAAGAAGAAAAATTTCAGCTTTTGGACGAAAGACTTGTTCAAACACCAGCAATTGCAGTTGAACAAAGTAAAAAAGTAGTTCAACTTATGGTTAACGAGGCTCACGATTCTGTTATTAAGTCATTTAAGCTATTAGAAAAATGGAATGATACTGTTTCTGACGAAATAATTTCCAGCGAAAAAACAGTGGATAAGTACGAAGATAAGCTTAGTACATATCTTTTGAAAATATCTAACCAAGACCTTAATCAATCAGAAAGCCGTGAACTTACAAAAATTCTTCATGTAATCGGAGATTTTGAAAGAATAAGTGACCATTCAGTAAACATTTTAAAAATTGCAGATGAAATAAAAAGGAAAAATATAACATTTTCAAACAGTGCTTCCAATGAAATTTATGTTTTAAAGAAAGCAACTATTGAAATAGTAAATATAACCTTAACAGCTTACCAAGAAAATAACTTTAATTTAGCATTGCAAACACAACCTCTTGAAAAAGTTATTGACGAGCTTGCTTATGAAATAAAAGACTTCCATATAGAAAGACTTAAAAATAATAATTGTACAATAGAACACGGATTTATACTCTCAGACCTTCTTAATAACTGCAAACGACTTGCTGACCATTGCTCAAATATTTCAATTGCTCTTATCGAATCAAAATCAGACTCTTTTGCTCCACATGGATATGTGAAAAATCTTAAAAGTCAAAGTGCTGATAATTATTATTCTCTACTTGAACAAAAAAGAGCAGAATTTAAAATTTAATTGACAAACTATAATGTGTATGGTATAATCAACTTCGTTACAAGCACATTATATGCGGGTGTGGCGGAATTGGCAGACGCGCTAGACTTAGGATCTAGTGTCTACACGTGCAGGTTCAAGTCCTGTCACCCGCACCAAAGTGAAAAGCCTTTGAAATTGGGAAAAAACCCTATTTTAAAGGCTTTTTTCTTGTTTTATGACTTCTGTTTAATGCCTAGAAATGCCCGAAAATACACTTAAATTGACACAGTATTGACACAGTAACTTTAAGATATATAAACTAATTACAATAAAAAAGACCAGAGAATAATCTCTGGTCCTTTTTTATGTTTTCTTATCTATATGGATTTTTCTTTGCCTTTGGGAACATCATTTCAAACATCAATGCTTTTTGTTCTTTTGTCCAATTTGTACCGTCAAGATATTGTATAAGTTCTTCCTGTTTTAGATTTCCATTACCATCATAATCGGCATCTTTCCTCATATTTAATACTGCGTTGTATGCTGTTTTTCTATCCATACCATATTTTACAAAATTATCTATTTTATCAACATTCTTTTCTGCTGCACTCATACTTTTTTCTTTTGGTTCTGCTTTTGCTTTCCTTGATTGTTTTGCAAGCTTAAATGATTCAGTGTTACTCATTCCAGATTTTTTGAACATATCAAAATATACCGTTTCTTCTTTCGATAAACCTTTAAATCCATTATCTACATACTCTTTAGCTTCTGGAATACTCCATTTTCCAAACACTGCAGTTTTTGCGTTTTTAAGTGGATTTGATGTATTAAAGGCAAATTGTACTTTTTTATCTCCTTCATCATCAACTGAATACTGTACACCTTTATTATTTACAATCAAATCGTATGCGTCAAAAGCTTTTTTAGCTTGTCCGCCTGCAAATGGCATACCTAAATACCAAAGTGGTTTCGTTGCTTCTTTTTTAATAATATCGTTTTTCTTTTCTTGTGAAACTTCATTATCAAATAGTTTTAACATCTGTGCTCCATTCGGTAATGCACTGCTTATAGGAATACGACCACCGCCAACAAGTCCGCTTACAAAAGGCAATTCCTCAGCTACATTTGTTATTGTATTTGAAATTGCTTTACTTGGTTTTTCTGTTGTGAAATCATTGTATATTTCATATCCTATATCGATAGGGTCAAATGCTGGTTTTCTTCCAATGAGTTTTTCATATCCTATATTATACAACCATGATGCAATAGCATATTTTGCAATAGCAAATACAATACTCATCATTCCTTTTTCCTGTAAATTTCTTGGTAAATCTTTTACAAGATATCTAAGTTGGTTATTCTGTTCAACTTGAAACATAGTTATAGCTTTAGTAAGAGGATTTTTAACATCAAAGATTAAAGGAACTGCACCTTTTGACCTATCTGCCAGTATGCTTGCTGCAAATATATTCGCATTTTCCATAGCAGAGTCATAGTCCATACCACTGTCTATGTTCTGTAAATATTTTGCTCTTGTAACAACATTTGATGTAAAACAATCTATCATTTCCATTAAAGCTCCGGCTTTTTTACTTGCTTTCTGCATTTTTGTTAACATAAGCTTATCACTGGGAAATCTATTTGTAAGAAAATCGCTACTTGATACAAATCCATCATCTTTACCAAACATATATTTCATTGTATCATTCATAGCTCTGAGCATATTAACATTTTTTATTTCTCCACTAGCTTGTGCTATTGGTATAAAGTTTGTAAGTGCAGAGCCAATGTTCGCCCCTATCATATTTCCAGCTATTCTATTTTCCATCGCTTTTGATAAAGTGTATACTCCACGACCTACATCGTGTTCTATACCTCTATCAGTCGGACTTTTCTTACCAGCAAGATTATTTGTATAATCTCTCAAATATGTTACAAAATTTGACAAATTGAAATTTTCTATTTCTTTAACCAAATCTTCTCTCAATTTGATTTTATCTTCTTCAGTATTATCAAGCATTTCAATTCTATCAAATTCTTCCCTTACTGCTTTATCACCAGCAAGATAACGAAGTCTATTTTCAAAAGCTCTAAGATTTTGAATGTTATCTGTATGATATATAATGTTGGCCACTCCATCAATATACTGGTCAAAACCTTTTACTGCATCATATACTGTTAAATCTCCTTTTCTTGTAAGCGCATTTGCAAACCATGTTTTACCTGGTTTAAATGTTTCTGTCATACCTGCAATACTTGTTGGTATTGTATTATTTTGAATTTCAAAACCAACTTTCCTTGCAAGATTTGTCAACACTGTATCATTTTCTTCTATAAAATGTGGAAAATAGTTTTTTATTTTTCCTAAAGGAGAATAACCATTTTTTAGTAAAACATCATTTGCCATATCATAAAGGTCTTTATAAATTCTGGTAAATTCATTCACTGCATTTTTTATCTTTTCTAAATCTGCACCGCTGTTTTCTACTTGATTTTCTGTTATTTTCTTTTCTCCTAATAACTGAACAAGAGAACTTTCATTTACTTTCATTTTATAAGACTCATTATCATCATACACTGTGATATCATATAGTTTTTTATTGGAAGTATCTAAATTTAAAGCTCTAATTCTTTCTCTTAAAGAATTTTTAAGACGATTACTTTCAGCTTCTGACTTATGAATTGGAGAAATATATGCATCTATAATATTCTGTGCAACTTTGCTGTCTGGAACTATATCTCGTATATTTCTTTCAAATGTTTCAGTTGAATATGCAAGTCCTATATTTTTATCTTTCCATGCTCTAAATGTTTTAAGAATATTATCTGCTGTATCATTTCTATATTGTGTTATCTCTTTCTTATATTGTCTTATTGGCTTTTTTGCATCTTCCAAAGCTTTTTTAGCTGAAAATACGGCAAGAATTTCATTTCTGTTATCACCAGTCACAAGGTTAGGGTCTCCACCATTTACAAGGGTTTCAACTATCTTTCTATCCTTCTCAGTTAAAAGAATATCTTTTAAAACTTTATTGTATTCTTTTTGAGCCTCATAAATTTTTTTCTGTGCAGACTTATACTCTTCTTGTGTCATAGGCTTATAGTTTGCTTTTCGTTGTTCTTTTTCTGTTATGATACGACGATTATCAGCCTCAAATTTTTCAACTTGATTAAGCTCTTTAACATATTTATTTATAGCATACTGCAAATCTTGTTTTATGAACTCTCTGTATTCATCACTACTTTCACCATAATATTTTTCCAAACTCATTTCTTTTGCTTTAAGGCTATCATATACTTCACCTATTCTGACAATTTGGTCTTCCGGATTTACTATTGATGATGAAAATAACTCTGGATAATTTTCACTAAAATCTTTATAAAGAATATCTACAGCTATACCATCTTTCGAAAAAATCAACTTTCCAAAATATCTTTTTCGTATGTCTTGAAATACTTCTGTTGGTGTATACTTGAATTTTATATCACGCAATTCTCTTTTTAACGAACTGTATTGCTGTATAAAATTATCATCTATAATTTTACCTTTTTTAAATGCAGTATCCATTATTTTATTTATTTCAGCATTATCTATTTTCCCTGTTGATTTTACTTGTTGTGATATGCTTTTAACCATATCTTTAATAATGCCTTGTTTATCTGCATACGGCACACCAAAAGCATTGCTTATACTTTTTATAAGTGTATTTTCTGCTTTTCTTTGAATTTCTGCGCTTTTAGCCGTAACACCATTTTTTGAGATTTTTTCAATAGATTCTTGAATGCTAAGTCCTTTAAAGTCATTTTGTTTGCTTGAATTTTCTATTAAATTTATTGACTTTTTAATATCAGCATTATTTGTGTCATTTTCCAACAAATTATTACCATTGATATTGTTTTCTTTATGGTGTATATTATCAACATAGGTGGTATTATCCAAATGCCCATTAATTGGTGATGGGGATTTAATGGATAATCCGCCTTTCTTTTTTACTAAAACTAAATTGTCTTTTTTTATTTCACGATTTATATATTCATTAGTATCGCTTATATGATATTTTAAAGTTGTAGCAGAGTCACTAACTCCACGCATATATTTTTCAATTTCTAATACTGCATTATCAAGCCTTGCCCTTTCGCTGTTTGTCAGCTTAATTGCAAGGTTATTTTTTATTTTTCGTAATAAATCACTGATAATAGTAATAATATTGTTGTTTTTCTTTGTCTTTTCTATAAATGACACTGGATCTTGTATAACTTCTTCGCAAAGTTTTGCCAGTACTTCTTCTGATAATGCATCTTGGCTTATATATCCATTTTCGTCTATCATTGATTTATATGCAGGGTTTGCTGAGTCTGCATAAGATAGCATTACTCTTTCAGCATAATCTTTTAAATACGCATTACCTTCTGCATAGTTTCTTATTTGTTCGTAAAGTCTTTTATACTCTGCTCTATTGTTATTTTTTAGTCCATGTAATGTTTCGTGTATTGCTGTTTTATACATAACATTGCTATCTTGAACATTTATATAAATAGTATCTTTATCAATAAAACCATTTCCAACACTATCTGCTGGAGCTTGATAATATTTAACTTTCAATCCTCTTTTAGATGCAAAATCTTCTATATTAGTTACAACATCTATCTTACCTTCTACAATAGCACTATCTCTTACTCTTCCACTTTCTGTGTCTATTTTTTGATAGTCTATATTAACTTGTCTATTTTTTATTTGAGAAATATTTTCATCAACATTTTCAATTACATTCATATTCTCATTTTGATGAATTGGCTCTGCATCTGCTGAGCCTTCTGTATTTGAAAATACTTCACTTTGACTATTTATTTTTGTATTAGTTGGAATTTCTATATTCGGTAATATTTCATTTTGATTATAAATATTATCTTTACTCAATATATCTGTTTGTGTATCATCTATTTTAGTTTCTTGGTGCTGTCTTTTAGTTTTAACATCATGGTTTTTACCTTGTAAAATACTTCTTGTTCCACCAAAAAGTCCACCTACAAAAGCACCTTGAGCACCTGCATATAACTGTTCTTTTATATCTCTCGGAGTGTCTTCATCTAATATTAAATTTTGATATATTCTCTGTAAATCATATTCTGCTATTTCTTCAAAACCTTCTGACATCATATCGCCAAAAATTTGTCCTGCTTTTGTGGATGACATTTTAGAAATATAATCAACTGCTTTTTGCGGAAGTT
>JAHHUE010000079.1 GCA_020024155.1 Oscillospiraceae bacterium
CATAAATTATATTTATATATTTAATAAGATTTTATCTATAATATGCCTAAAAGTTAATAAAAAAACAAAAGTAGGTAAATTTAATATTTACCTACTTTTTATTAGAACAATTTTTTCTTATTATGTCTTGCCACACTTAGTGCCATGCCAATTGCGCAATATGTTGCTATAACACTTGTACCACCTGCTGAAAACAACGGCCATGTAATACCGATAACAGGCAGAACAGAAAGGTTCATACCTATATTTATTATGTTTTGGAATATAAGCATTGCAAAAACCCCAACACATATAAAACTGCCCTGCATGTCAGCTGAACGGTTTGCTATAAATAGAATTCTAAAACACATTATAAGTATAACTAATATAACAACAAGTATCCCTATAAATCCAACACTTTCTGCCACAAAAGAAAACATAAAATCATTTTGTGGTAAAGGTACATTGTTGTGTGCATCAGTCATAAATCCTTTGCCAAAAAGTTGACCTGAGCCAATTGAAACTTTACCGGAATTTTGCTGAACCAAAATAGATTTATAAGCAGGATTATCTGGAAAAAGCAAGGCAAGAATTCTATTTTTTTGATAATCACCTATTAAATCTGTAAAAAACCACGCAATAGGTGCACCAATTACAGCTACTCCGACAACAACGGCTATAAGACGCCAGCTTATACCTGCTGAAAAAAACATACTTGCAATAATAAACATATATACAAGCATTGTACCACCATCTTTTTGCAGTACAACAAATCCAAAAGGAACTGCCGCAATAAGACCAAGTTTTAAAATAACATTAACTTCATTTATATGGTCTTTGTATTTTTCCAAAAAGTGTGCCAAAGTAATAATCATACTTATTTTAAGCAATTCACTAGGCTGCAAAGTCAGCCCGCCTGGCAATGCTATCCATGCTTTATTGGTTGTCCCCGGAGGTGCAAAACCAATAAAAGCTGTTAATATCATAAGAGCTATACATAACGCCATATGAACTTTATACCACTCACAAAGTTCTCTATAATCTATCATAGAAAGCAGCACTGCAATAAGTATGCCCAATATACTTGCAATCATCTGAACTATCACAACATTTACCTTGTCAATAGCATTCATTGTCATATATATTGAATATATGCTATACACTGAAATTGCACTGCATGTCGCACACATTCCCAACAGAACAAAATCTGTTTGTTCTATAAATTCTCTAAACCACGGGTTTTTATACATATATCCCCCTTTTTCAATTTTATTTTATCATAGTAAGTATATAACATATTAAAAAATATATCAACTTAAATAATTGTACTATTTCTGTTTTTATGTTATATTATATAAGTTATATATAACATATGAAAATTTTGTAAAATTATATCAAAGAGGTGGTATTTTGAAAGAATTTATATCAAATTCCAAAGAAGAAACAGTTTCTATTGCAAAAAGTATTGTTCCACTTTTAAAAAATCATGACATAATATTTTTTGATGGCGGTCTTGGAATGGGTAAAACAGCTTTTTGTCAAGGTCTTTGCGATGGTCTTGGTATAAAGGCAACAGTTACAAGCCCAACATTTGCCATTGTAAACGAATATAACGGTTTTCCTCTTAGTTTGTTTCACTTTGATATGTATCGCATTGAAAATGAGGACCAGCTCTATAATATTGGTTTTTATGATTACCTTGACTATGATGGCATTTGTGCTATTGAATGGTCAGAAAACATAAAAGACTTTTTTCACGAAAATTCTGTTACAATAAAGTTTGAAAAACTTGGTGAAAATGTAAGAAAAATCTCAATAGAAGGAGATAATTTTTAATGATTATTTTAGGTGTGGATTGCAGCAGCAAACAAGGCAGTGTTGCTATTGTAAGAGATGACAAGCCTTTATACCAATGTGTTTATGATTCAAATATGACACATTCACAAAATTTGCTTTCTCTTATAGAAAACAGTATGTCAATATGTGGGCTTACAACAAATGATATAGATTTATTTGCAGTTACACTTGGCCCTGGTTCTTTTACAGGTTTAAGAATAGGAATTGCTCTTGTAAAAGGCATGGCAATGGCAACAAATAAAAAGTGTGTTGGAGTGTCATCTCTCAAAGCTATGGCTGCCGGATGCGATTTTGATGGTGTTGTTATTCCTTGTTTTGATGCAAGAAGAAATCAGATATACTGCAATATTACAGAAAACGGAAATTTAATAGTTGAAGATGATTGTATTATAGTTGATAAGTTGAACGAATTTGTATCTAATTGTCAAAAAAATATATTTTTTGTTGGAGATGGCAAGGATTTATGCTATAATAAATATGGAAATTTACCTAATGTAAAAAAACATTCTGTTCAGATGCCTTGTATAGCTATGGGAGCGTGTATTTTGGCAAAAGATATGCCAGAACAAACACACTTTGACCTATCTCCTAGTTATTTAAGACTATCACAAGCAGAACGAGAATTAAAGGAGAAAAATAAATGTTAGTATTAGCAGCTGACCATGGCGGTTATCTTTTAAAAGAAGAAGTTAAAAAACATCTTGAAAAAAATGGTGTTGAATTTATTGATGTAGGAACTCACAGCGCAGATAGTGTTGACTATCCTGATATTGCTAAGTCTGGTTGTGAAAAAATAATCAGTGGTGAATGTGACAAAGGTATTTTCTTCTGTGGCACAGGTGTTGGTATTTCAATTGCTGCAAATAAAGTTAAAGGTATAAGAGCTTGTTGTTGTAGTGACCATTTCAGTGCAAAATATACTCGTCTTCATAATGATGCAAATGTTTTGTGTATGGGTGGCAGAGTTGTTGGTGCCGGTGTTGCATGTGAATTGGTTGATTTGTTCCTCAATACAGAATTTGAAGGTGGACGCCACGCAAACAGAGTAAATAAAATTATGGAAATGGAAAACAAATAGGAGATTTTTACTATGGCTAAAACATTGATATTAAATCACCCTCTTATTCAGCATAAAATTGCTATTATGCGTGATAAAACAACTGGTACAAAAGCATTTAAAGAACTTGCAAAAGAAATTTCAATGCTTATGTGTTATGAAGCTACAAGAAATTTGGCTACAAAAGATAAAGAAATAGAAACACCAATAACAAAAACCACTTGCAAAGTTCTTGCAGGTAGAAAACTTGCTGTTGTTCCAATTCTTCGTGCTGGTCTTGGTATGGTTGATGGTATGCTTGCATTGATTCCATCTGCAAAAGTTGGACATATTGGTCTGTACCGTAATGAAGAAACTCTTGAACCTGTTGAATATTACTGCAAAATGCCAAGTGATATTGAAGAAAGAGATGTTTTTGTTGTTGACCCAATGCTTGCAACCGGTGGCAGTGCTTGTGATGCTATTAAGCTTATAAAACAAAAAGGTGCAAAAAATATTAAATTCCTTTGTTTAATTGCTGCACCAGAAGGTATTAAAAAATTAGAAGAAACACATCCAGATGTTGATATTTTCTGTGCTTCTCTTGATGAAAAGCTTAATGAACACGGATATATTGTTCCAGGTCTTGGCGATGCTGGTGACAGAATTTTTGGTACAAAATAATAACATAATTTAAGGTCTGAATAAATTTATTCAGACCTTTTTATTATATATTACTTTTTGAGGTTAAAATCATAATTTATTAAATCAAACACTAAAAAAGCATCTGATAAATTATCAGATGCTTTTCTATTTTATCTAAATAACTAGATATTATTCACCTTTTTCAGCTGCAAAGCATTCGCTGCAGAGAACTGGTCTGTCTTCTCTTGGTTTAAATGGAACTCTTGCTTCTTTGCCACATTTTGCACATGTAGATGTGAAGTATTCTCTTTGACCACGAGTCTGATTTTTTCTTGCATCACGGCAAGATTTACATCTTTGTGGTTCGTTTTCAAAACCTCTTTCTGCATAAAATTCTTGTTCACCTGCTGTAAATGTGAATTCTTGTCCGCAATCTTTGCAAACTAATGTTTTGTCTTGATACATTGGGTATCTCTCCTTTTAAAAAATGTATTTCGCCCTTGAGAATTAAACCAATGCTATGCGTGTGCAGGCGCTTTGCTTTAAATAACTTGGGCATTATATATAAAGACACTGTGTCTTTATTTCCTGAGTTTTTTATGAATGCGTTGTATGGCATTATTTATAGATTTTTCGTCTTTTTTTGTCATATCTGCAATTTCTTTATATGAGTACTGCATTGTGTACAGACTAAAAACCAAAAATTCAAACTTAGATAATTTTTCTTTTGCAGTTCTTATAAATTCTTTATTTTGCTCTTTTACAAGGAAATTCGCTTCAAGATTATTATAAAAATCTTCTTCACTTATAGTTTTTGCATTTGTAAGAATTTGATGCTTTTGACTTTGGCTTGATTTATATGCAGTTATGATATTGTTTAAAATACATTTTTTTGCGTAGGTAGAGAAACTTGCACTGTTGTTTGGCGAGTAACTTATAATTGCTTTGAATAACCCCACATTTCCTTCTTGTACGGCGTCTTCAAAATCAAAGTTTGGAGTACGAAACTTGTGTGCGCAAATATCTATTGAATCTTTAAACTCTTTAAATATATATTCTATATCTTTATATGAACCTTGTTTTGCAAGAGCCACATGTTGCTCCAATTCGCTTTGCACCTATGATACCTCAAAACATATTTTATACTACCTAATAATAGTCTTTTCCTTAATATATTGTATTATACAAAACTTTTTCACTTATGTCAAATATTTTTGTCGTTTTATATAATGTTGTTTTTTTAACTAAAAATCTTCTCTCGTAACTACCCTTATCCATCTCTTTGATATAATTCTCCATATCTCAATTGCTATCTTTATGAACATATCGCATCTCATAGATAAGTATATAATTGCTGCCGGAGCCTTAACTACAAACGCTAATATTATGCTTAAAGGTATGTTTATAATCCACATACCTCCACCGTCAAGCATAAGTGCAAGTCTTGTATCGCCACCACCTCTTAAAACACCAACTATGTTTACAATATCTATTGCGAGCAATGGTTGGATAAACACCAAAATCTGTAACATATCGTATGCAACTTGTTTTGCTTGTGGAGTTATATCGTAAATGCCGATAAACGCATCTTTTACCAAAAATGTGATTGTTGCTGTAATAAGACCAGAGCACAATGCCACTAAATTAAATGTAAATGCTGTTTTTTCTGCTCTTTCAATTTTTCCTTGCCCAATTGTTTTGCCACAGATAACTGCTGCTGCATTGGCAATACCAAATGTAAATACAGAAACCAATTGATATAAAACTGAAACTACGCTGTTTGCTGCAACGAATGTTGAGCCTATTCTGCCCATAATCATACCTGTTGCAACACTGCCCATTCCCCATATAAATTCATTTCCCATAACCGGCAGTGAATGTTTTGCAAAGTCTGGCAGAAGTTTTTTATCAATTTTAAACATACAATGTAATTTATATCCAACTTTATTTTCTATAAAATACATATATATCATTGCTGCTATAAATTCAAATATTCTTGCTGAAACTGTTCCAATGGCTGCACCTTGTACTCCAAGAGCCGGAGCACCAAATTTACCAAATATAAACATATAGTTTATTGCCACATTAACAAAAAATGACATTACATAAATTCTGGTACTTACAACAACTTGTTCAACTGCTCTAAGTGCAATAAAATAACTTGATGAAAGTGCATAAAAAACAAAACCAACAGATAATGTTTTTAGATATAAAGCACTAGCTGTTATAACTTCTTTTTCATTTGAAAACATAGACATTATCTGTGTTGGAAAGAAAAATGATACAATTGTTAAAATTAAAGCTAATATAAATGAAAACATACAGGATATTCTCATTACACGGCGTATTACTTCGGTCTGTCCTTTTCCCCAATATTGAGAAATCAAAACAGCTGCACCTCCACTAATACCAAAAATTGCAACCATCATAAAAAAGAAAGGCTGTCCACCAAGGCTTGCGCCGGAAACAGCTATATCTCCAAGTTGTCCAAGCATAATTGTATCCATTGCGGTTACACCACTACTTATAACATTTTGAATTGCAATAGGCAAGGCTATGGATATAACAGATATAAAAAATTCTTTTTCAAATAAAAAATGTTTTTTTAGCATAGTCTCTCCTTTTTCAAAATAAATATGGATTTATTAAAAAATTGTATAAAAAAAGCTCTCACTTTAAAAGTGAGAGCTTGGTGCCGGTGGTCGGGGTCGAACCGACACGGTATCACTACCACAGGATTTTGAGTCCAGCACGTCTGCCAATTCCATCACACCGGCTTAAACAGCTTTTATAGTATACAATACATTTTTATAAATTGCAATACTTTTTTTAAATTTTTTTATATTTTTTTAAATTATTTTTATACAATATTACATATTATTGCAAAATA
>JAHHUE010000080.1 GCA_020024155.1 Oscillospiraceae bacterium
TAACTTATATTTATTATTTGATACACTAAGAAATTTAAAGAATATAAAATAGTAAAATTGTTTTTAATGATATTGGCTACGAATTTGATATTAAAAATTAAAAGGAGAAAAAATATGAAAAAAATAATTAAAGTTTTTTTATCACTAACATTTTGCATGTGCACAGCTGTAATATTATCAACACAAGTAAATGCTTTATCAGGAAAAATTGAAAAATCAGAGTGGAATGAGATAATGAAAACTGGAACAACACCAGGATATATAAGCGAGTGGCTAAATAGAGAAGGTGATACAGATCACGCATGGATATATTCTTTTGATAATAATAAATCAACCGTTTTGAACCAATATACTAGTGGTATAGCACAACCAGGTACAAAAGTTTCTTCGTGGAAATATATAAATGGTGACCAATCACAACAATGGAGGCACTATTATACATTTGATGGTAAATATTTTATTTCTCCAGTAAGTAATAAAAATTTATCGTATATCAGCTAATAGTACAGAATTACAGGCTAGGTGTAATAATTATGTTAATAATTATTATGAAGATGGAGAGGTGCTAATGACAAATGTTTCTTCTGGTGGTTTCAAAATTATGCTTTCAGGAAGGACAACAAATGGGGTTTATTATCCACCAAAATATTTAGATATGGGAAGAGTATCTACTCCAGTAAGTGATGGGAAAGGCACATCAAAGTATGCTGTATGGAATTCGTATGGTAGTACAATGTATTTGTTTGATGGTATTTAGATATGAAAAAAACAGTTAGTATAGTTTTTATATTTTTAGTTTTTACTTCTTTGTTTGTTGTATTTGTGGTAAATAATAAAAATAGTGAGAAAAACACAATGTTAGGACAAATAAATTCAAATACACCGACAAACAAATTATTTAATATAACTTCTCCATCAGGACTGTATTCATCTAAATATGCATTTACTGATGATGGTTTTTATGAGATTTTAGAGCATAGTACAAGAGAAGGAAATATTCTATATACTGATGTTAATCTGAACAAAAGAATGTATCTTTCTGCTGACTTAGGAGTAAACCCAGATAGTCCTGACACTACAAGTTATATTGATAATATTAGCGAGGGTGCATGTATAGGAATCACTGATGAGAATATATACATATTTAAAAGAGGTTCAGCTCAACAAAACACTACAGATGAAAATAAAAGAACAATAATCGAACAAAGAAACCTTACTGGTGGCGAAATTAAAAAGGTATATTTAGACCCAAATATAATTATGACAGAAGGAGGGGTTGTTGTATCAGATGGAGAAAATATTTATTTTACTGTAATGGAGTACTCTTTTGATAAGGAAGGAAAAGCAATTGATGGAATTGCAAAAATAATTTCATTAAACAGCAAAACACTTGAAGTAAAAATAATTCACCAGTTTGATAAACGTTGTTACGTTGAAATAAGAGGTACTTCAGAAGATAACATTGTGATAAATAGGAAGTACTATAATGAGCAAAATAAAATTGTTAGTGATATTATTAAATTTAATCCTTATAATAAGAATATCACCTTGGTAAAAGAATTATCAGGTTTTTGCACAGTTAAAATATATAAGGATATTATTTATATTTTTAACAACAAAGATTATACATTTGAAACAAAAGATTTATTGAATGGAAACTCTAAAGTATATAATAATTTGTTTGATAAGAAGTATGAGAAAATATCATTAGTTGCAGATATATATGATAATCATTTATTCTTTTCTATGTCTAGTAATGATGAAAACGAAAAGTGGTCATTGAATCTAAATTCATTAGAACCCCAAAAAATAGATATGTATAATGATGATAATTTTATAGGCATATATGGAGAGATGGGAGGATGGTTTCTTGTAATAACCGGATAAAAGATAGTTATGTATATGGGTACAGCACCAGATAAGATGACAAAATTTGAAGCTGAAAGATTTGTTGATGATATGAAGTTAATTTCAAAAACAGACTATTGGAATTGACTGTCTGGGAATTAAGCAGCATGAAGAACATGAAAAACAGATCATATTTGCGAAAAACATGGTATTTACGTAATTGAAAATCTCAAAAATCTTGCAGAAATTTCAACCCAAAGATTTTGGATATATACAATGTGGCTACAATGTGGCTAGATGATGAGATTATGACAGGACTAAAATGCAGGATAATTGCAGAGTTCTAATCCTGCACATAAATAGAAAAACTAAAAATAGGTGTAACAAATCTTATTTTATGTAACAGTTATTGACCCTGAAAAAATCACTTGTAAGCTGTTCAATTATAATTAAGGATGGAAAGCTCATTGATGATATAATTCATGTTCTGACGAATGATATAACAAAGGGGTACGGCATCTTTATTTAAAATATGCTAAAAGCAATACTAATAAAATCGAGACACAAATGGATAAATTTGCTTGTGTATTTGTGATTTATCTAAGATAATATTGTTATACGGTATCATTTAAGGTGAGGATTGTTAGAGCCACTGACTGTCTTTTTATTGTGAATAAACAAGTGTGAATATGTTTGTCTGCTTTAAAATTTTGAAATATTGTTCTCAATTATAAATAAGAAATTTGCATCAACTTAACAAAGAAATCGTTAAAATGTTCAAAAATCGCAGAAGTCTACATCACCTAAACTGTCTGCTACTTGACTACAATTGACCGCTACACATTGCATTATTTTGCAATTTTTATTACGTTATCAATAATAATGGGAATTTGTTAAAAAAAGAAAAAGTGCGTAAAATAGGATTAAACTGAATATTTTAGGAGAAAATATATGATAAAAATACTTTTTATTTGCCACGGCAATATTTGTAGAAGTCCAATGGCAGAATATGTGATGAAGGATTTAGTAAAAAAAGCAGGATTAGAGGATAGTTTTTACATAACATCTGCTGCAACAAGTACAGAGGAAATAGGAAATCCTGTTTATCCACCAGCTAAAAGAATACTGGCTAGTCATGGAATTTTATGTAATGGTCATTCTGCTAAACAAATTAAGAAAAGTGATTATGATGAATATGATTTAATTATTGGAATGGATAATGCTAATATTAGAAATATAAATCGTATATGTGGTCAAGATGTTGAAAATAAAATACATCTATTATTAAAATTTGCTAATCGTGATGGTGAAGAAGTTGCAGACCCATGGTATACGAGAGATTTTGAAGAAACATGGAATGATGTATTAGAGGGATGTACTGGTTTGCTTAAATTTTTAGATAAATAAAAAATATATAATAACAGATATATGCTACTCAAAAATTAGTTTCAAAAAGCAGGATAGTTTTGGAGTTACAAAACTTAATATTTAATAATTATTAAAGAATAAAATAATCTGTTATGGAATAATAAAAATAGTATATCTCAATAAACATATACTAACAAAAATCTTGATTTTCGAGACTTTTTAGTATAAATTATGAGTAAAAGCTATTGTAAATATTTTAACTTAAAATAAATAAAGAATAATAATTATAGGGCTATTTTAATAAATAATAAAATATTTAGCATATTGTATAAAAATGTTTTACAAAAAGTCTAATAAATAATATAAAATTTGTTAAAAATTAAACATTGAATTTTTACAACACTTATTGTATAATATTTAACAATTAAAGAAGATATTAACTTACATATTGGAGGAAATTCTAATGGCAAACAGATTTGTATTAAATGAAACAAGTTATCATGGAAAAGGTGCTATTGAAGCAATAGCAACAGAAGCACAAGCAAGAGGTTTCAAAAAAGCATTGCTATGTACTGACCCTGATTTAATAAAATTTGGTGTATCTAAAAAAGTTACAGACGTTCTTGATAAAGCTGGTTTGGATTATGTTGTTTATTCCGAAATTAAAGCAAATCCAACAATAGAAAATGTTCAAAGTGGTGTAAAAGCATTGCATGATGCGGGTGCAGATTACCTTATTGCTGTTGGTGGTGGTTCTTCTATGGACACAGCAAAAGCTATTGGTATTATTGATAAAAACCCTGAATTTGCAGATGTAAGAAGTCTTGAAGGTGTTGCACCAACTAAAAATAAATGTACTCCTATATTTGCAGTTCCAACAACAGCCGGTACAGCAGCTGAAGTTACAATCAATTATGTTATTACAGATGTTCAAAATGACAAAAAAATGGTATGTGTAGACGTGCACGATATTCCATGTGTTGCTTTTGTTGATCCAGATATGATGTCTTCAATGCCAAAAGGTTTAACAGCTGCAACAGGTATGGACGCACTTACACACGCAATTGAAGGTTACATTACAGCTGGTGCTTGGGAACTTAGTGATATGTTCCATATCAAAGCTATTGAAATTATTTCTAATAGCCTTAGAAGTGCTGTAAACGGAGAAGATTGTGGTAGAGAAGGTATGGCTTTAGGTCAGTATATTGCAGGTATGGGCTTCTCCAATGTAGGTCTTGGGATTGTTCACTCAATGGCACATCCTCTTGGTGCTTTGTATGATACACCTCACGGTGTTGCAAATGCAATTATTTTGCCAACAGTAATGGAATACAATGCTCCAGCAACAGGTGAAAAATATAAACATATTGCAGAAGCTATGGGTGCAAATACAGAAGGTATGAGCCAAGAAGAATACCGTAAAGCAGCTATTGATGCTGTAAAACAACTTTCAAAAGATGTTGGCATCCCAGAAAACCTTAAAGGTATCGTAAAAGAAGAAGACCTTGATTTCCTTAGCAAATCAGCATTTGCAGATGCTTGCCGCCCTGGTAATCCAAGAGAAACAAGTCCAGAAGAAATTAAAGAACTCTATAAATCATTGATTTAATTATCATAATAATTAAGCCGGTACATAATGTATCGGCTTTTTATTTTATATTGTATTGTTGAGAAAATATATTATATATCCAATAAAGGTTAAAAATAAAAGTAAAGTTGTGATTTTAAACATAAAACATTGTTAACAGTTGTGCATGTTGCGTAAAAATTATATATGATGTATAATTATCTGAATTACTATATTTTGGAGGATCAAAAATGAGATTATACAACATTTATTTTAGCCCTACTGGAGGTACAAAAAAAGTTGCAGATATATTGTCAAATGCATGGAATACACAAGTTAAAAATATAGATATTTTAAATCCTTTAATTATGGATATATCTCTTAATGCTGATGATATCTGTATAGTTTCTGTACCTTCTTTTGGAGGAAGAGTTCCAAAATCAGCATTGGAAAGATTTAAGAAAATATCTGCAAATGGAGCAAAAGCGGTTTTAGTTTCAGTATTTGGTAACAGAGCTATTGATGATACTCTCGTTGAACTTTATGATTTTTTAACTGCAAATGGTTTTTCTTGTGCTGCTGGAATTGAAGCTATTGCAGAACATTCGTTGGCAAGACAATATGCCACTGGCAGACCAGATAAATCTGATGAAGATGTACTTACTGATTTTGTTTGCAAAATCAAAGAACACATAGAAAATGGTTGTCATTCTGAAACAAAATTGCCAGGAAACCACGAATATAAAGATTATTCTAAAATATTGTTAAAACCACTAGCAAACTCTAACTGTGACAGTTGTGGTTTATGTGCAAGCGAATGTCCTGTAAACGCAATTCCAAAAGAAAATCCAACACTTTTGGATGCAGATGTATGTATTTCATGTATGCATTGTATTACAATCTGTCCAAATAACGGTAGAGGTGTTGACAGTTCAATTGCAGCCGCTGTTGGTGAAAAATTGAAAAAAGTTTGTTCTGATAGAAAAGAAAATAAATTATATTTGATATAAAACCTTTGAAATAACACACATTTATAGTGTATAATTTAATTACTTTCTTAGTAAGGAGATATATTAAATGAATTATACACATTTTGACCTATTATTATTTTTTATAGTTTATTCTTTTTTATCTTGGGTTATTGAAGTATGCTACTATTCCATAAAAACAAAATTATTTTTAAATAGGGGGTTTATAAGTCTTCCATTTAATATATCTTATGGTATTGCATCAGATATTTTGATTATTATATTACCAACATTAAAAAATAAATTTATATTACAATATATATTTATTTTTATTGTTTTAATGATAGGTAAGAACTTATCTTTTTTCTTCTCCAAAACTTTGGGCAAATTTGAGGGATTAGAGCATTTAGAAGAGGATAAGTTATTAAATAAATCATCAGCTATTTCTTTATTGATTTTATCAGCAGTCTGTTTGATGATTTATGAAATAATTCATC
>JAHHUE010000081.1 GCA_020024155.1 Oscillospiraceae bacterium
TGCTACAATATTTAGTTTAGTTGTAATGATGTCATTACTTATTACAGGCTGTTCTAGTAAAAATAATGATAGTTTTGGATTAAAAGATGATGTTTCATTAGAAATTATTTGCAATGATGAAAGTTTTACATTAACAAAAGATGATATACTTTCAAGAGAAATGGTTGAGATAAAAACAACAAATGTTAACTCTGCTGGAGATGTAAGCGATGTTGTTGCAAAAGGCGTTTCTTTAAGTAAAATTCTTGAAGAAAAAGGTGCTGATTTGTATAAATCAAGCTCTGTAAATATGACAGCTTCTGACGGATATGTTATGGCTGCTCCAATTTCAGAATACAAAGATGATGATATCTATTTGCTTGTTACTTTAAATGGTGAAAACTTGGAATATCCTCGTTCATGTTTACCAGGTAAACGCTCTATGTACTGGGTAAGTTCATTGAATAAAATAGAGGTTATGTTTGGCGAAAAAGAAAACGGTGATTCAAACACATCAACTTCTTCTGGAAGTGTTAAAGAAATTCAATTTTTTGCAGAAAATGGTACTAAACTTACAGAAAACACACTTAAAAATGGTACAGAAGATGTAACAGCTTATTCTTTGAAAGAATACTTTGAAAAATATTTGAACAATGAATGCGCAGACCAATTGGTTATGAAAGCATTAGACGGCTTTGAAAAAACAGAAACAAAAGAAGTATTTTTGACAAACTATGTAACTTATGAAGCTGTTGAAGAAGAAAGCCCTCTTTATTTTTCAGAAACAATAAAAAAAGGCATGAAAGTTAAACAGTTAGAAACTGTTATTTCAAATGATACAGCTATTTACTTTCCAAAAGAAGTAAAACTTTCTGATTTATTTGAAGTTACTGGTATGACAGGTGCAGAAAGCTACGAATTTGTTGCATCTGATGGATTTTCAGTAACTATTCCTGCTGAGGCAATAGAATTTGGCAAAGTATTTATGGATGAAGAAGGTTGCTTGAGAACTAAGTTTGAAGGTTATGACTTATCATCAGTAAAAGGCAAAGGTACTGTTAAATTCCTTTCAAAAATATTGGCTAATGTAACATCAGAAAAAGAAGAAACATCTAACAACGAAGAACAATTTGTTAAATTTGTAATTGATGGAGAAGAAAAAAATCTTACAAAAGATGAATTCTTGTCATTGGAACAAATTGAGAAAAAATTATCAAAAACTAATTCAAAAGGTGTTACAACAACAGGTACATATAAAGGTGTACATTGGAAAAATATTGCAAAACATTTTGGTATACCAGCAGATAAAACAATTGTGTGTGTTGCGAGTGACGGATACGAAGTTACTTTAACAAGTGACATTATCAATGATGAAGATTCATTGTTTGCTTTATATGAAAATGGAGAAGAAATTAAAAGTTCAGATAACGGATATATCTGGTTTGCTGCAAGTGAAAACTTTACAGCTAATAACTGGGTAAAATATGTTGTTAAAGTTATCGTTCAGTAATAAATTATGAAATTTACATTAAAAGATTATATAGTAATGGCTATGATGGCGTCATTAGGCATAGCAGTTAAAGTTATTGTTGTTCCTTTGGCACATATGATAACAGGACCGTTGTTTATACCGGGTGGAGTTGTTGCAGGTGGAATATATATGGCATTTCTTGTTTTAGCAAATGCTATTGTAAAAAAAAGAGGAGCTTGCACAATAGTAGCTCTTATACAAGGAATTGTAGTTACAATAAGTGGTACAATTGGTTCTCATGGAGCAGCAAGCATATTAACCTATTCTTTACCGGGTATAGCAGTTGATTTGGCACTTATATTATTTAGAGTAAAAGACTATGGTTTGGTGTGCTGTTTTATTAGTGGCATAATTGCCAATATGATTGGAAGCTTTGCAGTAAATATGGCAATATTTAATCTATCATTAGTACCGCTGCTTTTATCATTAGTTACAAGTGCCTTGTCTGGTGGATTAGGTGGTATACTTGCATATTATATAGCCAATTCTATAAATCACATTTTTGATGAAAAATCAAAAGGTACTTTTGTTGAGATTCCAAAGGAGTAATATAACAATGAAAAAATTATTTGCTGTAATTTTAACATTGTTTTTGACAGCATGTGCAACCAATAATATAAATACGGTAAAACCAATTGTTACTATTATTGGGGATGTTGCAGAAAATGTTGAAATTAAAGATTATTCTGATTTGGAACAATTTAAAATAGAAATTTCAGATGAAACAGTAACCGCTGTTAAATTGAAAGATATTTTAAATAATATTGAAATAAAAGGTTCTGATATAGAAATTCTTGTTGAGTCTTACGACGGTGTAAGTGCATTATTAAAATATGATGAAATTGAAAATACATATTTGTACATAGATGAAGATAAACACTGGTGTGTATATGGACAAGACTTGCCAATTCAGTCACGCATAAAATATTTAGAGAATATAGTTGTTGTGACAAATGAATTAGAGCATCAGCAAAAATGTTTCAGAATAATAAATGGTTTTGAAGATTATGAATTCAGTTATGGTCAGTTATATTTAGAAGATGGAGTTTTGTCCACTGTTTTCGAGGGCGATGCAACATTGAATGATAAAACTATCGGAGTTTATAAAAAGAGAAAGCTTATTCCACTTAAAAATTACTATCAATCAGCAGATACATGTATTGGATATTTTGCAGATGGTTCACAAATTGAAATTGACCCAAAAGGATATCTTTTACATAGAGGCAATAGTGTAGATTACATCAACCCAGATAAAAAAACACCTATAAATGATATTATAGGTGTTTGGTTTGATTATCATGAAAAAGGCGTTGAATATGTAGGTAACTATGTAAAGAATAATCCTGATGAAAAAGTTATGGTTATTGAAATTGACGGATATGGCTATACAGCTCATGAAAAATTTAAACCGGAATTTCTATCAAGCTTAAATATCGAACCTATGCGAACTGTTATGCCAAGTATTTCTAATGTAGCTCTCGCAAGTATTATCACAGGAGAATTACCTAATATTACCGGAATAAAAACAAGATCCGATAGAGAATTGACTATTGATGATATGTTTTCTACAAGAGATAATGCTATTATTGTAGAAGGAAACACAATGCTTATAACTATGAGCAAAGAGCAAACATTATCACTTGATACAAATAACAGTGGCAGCAATGACGATGAAGTTTATGATAATAGTATATCAGCCTTAAATTCTAATCCAGACTTAATATATATCCATTTTCATGGCTTTGATGATGTGGCACACATATATGGCCCATATTCACAACAGGCAAATGATAAAATATTAGAACTAGATGGATATATTAAAAGTCTTGTTGAAAACTTTGATGGCACAGTTATGGTAGTTTCTGACCATGGTCAGCACGAAAAAGAATATGAAGGTAAAAAAGGAAATCATGGAGAATTTATTTATGAAGATATGGTCATTCCATTTTTTACCGTAGGAGATATAAATGAAAAGTAAAAAAATAATATCAATAGTAGTATTGGTTATGTTTAGCTTTGTTTTAATTCTTGCTTACTTGAATCGTGGAGAATTAGAAATAAAGAATGAACTTCAAACTGAAGAAAAATTCCGTATTATATTCAATGACAAAACTTATGAAGTATCAATGGATGATTTAATAAATATTGGTATTGAAGAATTTGTAGCCACAGTAGATACAAGTACAACAGACCCTCATGATGAAAAATTTAAGGGTGTAGAAATGAAAAAAGTATTTGATTTTCTAGAAATTGATACGAGTAACATAAAAACTGTTGAATGTAAAGCATTAGATGGCTATGCATCTGCTCTTACAGCTGAAGAAGTTATGGCTGATAAGAATGTGTATATTGTAGTTGAAAGAGAAGGCAAAGCTTTAGGTGTTAAATCTGAAGGTGGAACCGGCCCATATATGATGCTTATTAAATCAGTTCAGTTTGCACAGCGGTGGTGCAAATTTTTACAGGATGTAGTTATTAAATGACAATTGAATTTTGTGATGTAACATTTCAATATAATGATATTAAACTTTTAAAAGGTATAAATTTTAAAATAAACTCAGGCTCTTGGATTGGAATAAAAGGAGATAGTGGCTCTGGTAAAAGTACTATTTGCAATCTTATCAGTGGTATTATTCCACGAAATATTAAGGGCAAATTATCTGGAAAAATATTTTTAGATGGAAGAAATATAAAAAGTTTCTCATTTAAAGAATTAGTTGAAAATGTAGGTATAGTGTTTCAAGACCCTAACAGACAGCTTTTTTCTATATCTGTTTTAGACGAAATGGCTTTTTCCTTAGAAAATTTCAATTATAGCCGTGAAGATATGGTAAAAATCATTGACAAAACATTGAAAGTTGTTGGAATAGAAAAATTAAAAAATAGTACTATTCAAAGCTTGTCTGGTGGACAAAAACAACTTGTAGCTTTGGCAAGTGTTTTGGTTTTAAATCCAAAAATTTTAATTTTGGATGAGGCTCTTAGCCAACTTGATGATATAAGTACAGATAGAATGTTAAAAGTTATAAAAAAAATAAACCAATTAGGAACAACGGTTATAATGGTTGAGCATTCTGATGATAAATTGGTATACGTAGATAAAATATTTTGTTTGGATGATTGTGAGTTAAAGGAGATTTAAAATGAAAGTCATTGAATTTAACAATGTATATTTTAAATATCCTAAAAATTCATTTGAGTTAAAAATTGATGATTTATCATTAAACGATGGGGAAATCACAATAATACATGGTTTGAACGGAAGTGGAAAATCCACATTGATGAAACTATGTATGGGTATTTTAAAATGCGATATGGGACAAATTACACTTTTTGGTAAAGATGCTTCAAAATGTCATTTAGGAGAAATTGGACAGCATATAGGATATCTTTTTCAAGAGCCGTCAAAGCAATTATTCACAACATCAGTGTGGGATGAAATAACCTTTATTCCATATATAAAAAGAATTAGTGTAGAAAAAATACAGAAAAAGGCACTGATGTTGTTGGATAAATTTAATTTATCACATTTAAAAACAAGAAGTGTATATCGGCTTAGCAGAGGCGAAAAACAAAGACTTGCAATTGCGTGTATTCTTATGAATGATATAAAATATCTTATTTTAGATGAACCAACTACTGGTTTAGATAGAAAGAATAGAGATATTTTATATGATGTCATTGACAAACTGTTGGAAGATGGAATTGGTGTAAGTGTTATTACACATGACAATGAAATGAAAAGTCATTTTAAGAACGCAAGGTTTATAAAAATGGAAAATGGCGGGGTTATTTATGATTGATCCACGAGTTAAATTATTTGCTGTTTTTGCATTTACAACAATGGCTCTTATTTTAAAAAATCCTTTATCTTTAATATTATTACTTTTGTGCTCATTTCTTGTAGCTGTTGTTTTTAAAGCAGATATAATAATGATGTTTAAAAATATGTATCACTTTATAGCAATCATAATTGGAATGAGTTTTGTACAGGTTCTATTTGTAAAAAGTGGTAGAGTTTTATGGGAATTTTCATTTATAACTATTACAGAAGATGCTTTATTAAGAGTGTTTTTTATGGTAATTAGAATATTAGTTATCTTAATAACATCTTCAATGATGACCACAGAAAATAATAGCAGAATTATAGCATCTTTCTCAAAAATGAAAATACCATATATTATATCGTTTATGGTTATGATAACACTCAGATTTATACCTTTATATAAGGAAAGTTTTTCAGATGCTTTAATTTCTATTCAACTAAGAGGTTTGGATTTAAAAAATATTGGATTAATAAAAAAAATAAAAATATTTAGTTATTTGGTGCTTCCAGTTGTTTATGAAGCAATTAACAAAGCAGAAGATTTGACAATTGCAATGCAAGCCAGAGGATTTCAGGCAATGAAAACAAGAACTAACTATATTGAATTAACATTTAGTTGGTATGATTACTGTTTATTTGCTTGTATTGCACTTATTTCAATTTCTTTGTTAGTATTTGTATAAAAATTTAATATAAAAGCCGAAGACTATATGTTTTTGGCTTTTATTTGTTATTGGACTTAATTTTAT
>JAHHUE010000082.1 GCA_020024155.1 Oscillospiraceae bacterium
AATACAGTTTAAAGCCATAACTGCAATCATTATAATTTCCGGAGATAGTAAATATTCATTTAATTTATCATTTGTATACTGTGCCCCTATATAATACTGTAATATTACATACTCATTTTCTCTTTCTATAAAATCAATATAAATTTTCCCTCCTGTTTCTAATTCCCCTGTTTTTGCAAAAATTATTGCTTTTTTGCGTTCATCTTCATTCATATTGCTTTCAATAATTTCAAATGATTTATCTAAACATATATATTTAATACCTTCTGGAATTTCAATATCAGAAAATTCTGTTGCAGAAGTTATAATAGGCACAAGCTTTTTCACCTGTTGTTCACTATTATTTGCAAATGTCACATAGCCCATATTTATTGCAACTAATAAAATATAAAAAGGGATAATTACAGATGATCCAAGACCTACTAAGAGATAAATAAGAAACTTCCAAAATGATTTTTGTAATGATATTTTTTTATTTATTCCCATTTATAACCAATCCCCCATACTGTTGTAATAGGCTGTACATTTTCTTTATAAAATTTTGACCTAATATTTTTTATATGAGTTGATATTGTCAAATTATCGCTTTCTCCGTCATAGCTAAAAACAGCCTCGTATATTTGTTCTCTTGAAAACACCTGTCCTTTATTTCTGGCAAGATATTCGCAAATCAAATACTCGCTTTTTGTAAACGGGATAACATTATTATCAACTCTTATTTCTTTTGCAGATAAATCAATTTTTATCTTTTCAAAATTTATTGCACTGTGTTTTTCTCTTTTTTCTCTGCGTAAATGAGCATTAATTCTAGCCCTTAATTCTGCAATTCTAAATGGTTTAGTTAGATAATCATCTGCACCAATTGCAAGTCCATAAGTAATATCATTTTCCATTATTTTTGCCGTTAAAAACATAACCGGACAATCAACCTGATTTCTTATAGTTTGACAAAATGTAAAACCGTCAATATCTGGCATCATAACATCTAAAATTATTAAATCGTAATAATTAAGGGTTTTGTATGGAACTTTTTTTGCAGAACTATACACTTCTACTATATGTCCGTCTTTTTCTAAACCATTTTTTATAAGTTGTAAAATCATTTCTTCATCATCAATAACTAAAATATTAGCCACTATATATTCCTCCAAAATAATTTAGTGTATATCTATTTTTATTCATTTCCTTTTGTGCATTCCCAAAAATTAAACCATATTAAACTATAAACAAATAAAATCACAGAAATTATTATAGCACACATTTTTCCAATTCTTATTTCTCCAATTAAATAAGAATAAGTAGTATAATCTATATATTTTAGGAAATAAAAATCTACAAATCTTACACCCCAAGCCCAAGGTATGAATTTCCAAACCTTGTCACCAAGTCCAGTAAGCATAAGTGCCGATATTAAACTACCAACTATACCTACTCCAATTGATGCACTTTTTCCAAAACTTAATCCAAACATAAATAGGATTATATAAATGCAAAATAATGTAATAGAAATAATTATTACAAGTATTTTTAATGGTGCTGATATAAATAAATTTGATGATGTTGTCGGTTCACCATTTGGAAGTATTTTTAATACAGGAACCATAAAACGAGCTACCCAGCTATAAGGACATAATATCCAATATTTTTCTGTTGATATTAAAGCTGATAGCGTAAAATTAAGCCCTACATTTATAATCACACAAATAAATATTCCTATTTTTTTAGATACAAATAAGCAAATTGGTATACTCCATATACTTAATAATGTTATAAATAGTGTAGCTGACATTGTTTGTACAACAGTAATTGACATTGGAATTTGGTATATTTTATATATTATAAAACCACCAAGAAAATTAAAAATCATAAAAATAACATTTGATATAAAAGAGTAATATACACATACTGCAATTTTTCCATACCATATTTTATTTAACTCAACTGGTAACAAATAAATTGCTTGATACTTTAATTTGCCATCATCTCTTTGAATTATCAATGCACACAGTAAAGTTAAAAAGCCAGGATACATTATCATATACCACCAATTATATGAGTTTATCTGATACCACAATGGAGATAAAATACTTATTAGCAATGTAATTATTGGTGCAATCCAAACTATTTTTCTTGCAAATGTATTTTTTTGCTTTAAAATTTCCGATTTTATATATTTTACCATTTTAGTTATCTCCTTGTGTATTTCTCACTATCTCCATAAATAAGTTCTCCAAATTTTGCACTTTATCTATTGAACTTTCATAAGCAAGAATTCCGTTTGATATTATTCCTATATCATCAGCTACAAGTTGAACTTCTGATAAAATATGACTTGATAAAATAACTGTAATTCCTTTTGAAGGAAAAGAACGAATAAGCTCTCTAAACTCTTGTATTCCTATTGGGTCAAGTCCGTTTGTTGGCTCATCTAAAATTAGTAGCTTTGGGTTATTTAATAATGCAATAGCTATCCCTAATCTTTGTTTCATTCCCATTGAAAATTGCCCTGCTTTCTTTTTTCCTGTATCTTTTAAGTCAACAATATCTAAAACCTCTTTTATCCTTTTATTTGGAATTCCAAGCAAGGTTGTGCGTACTTTTAAATTTTCCTCAGCAGTAAGATTTTCATATACTGGTGGATTTTCTATCAATGCTCCTATTTTTCCCAAATCTTTTCTAGTCCATTTATGTCCATCAAACAAAATCAAACCTTCACTTTGTTTCATCATTCCGGTAATAATTTTTAATGTTGTTGATTTACCTGCACCATTAGGACCTAACAATCCATATATTGAATTTCTCCTCACATTTATTGAAACATTGTTTACGACCTTTTGCTTTTTAAAATTTTTACAAAGATTATCTGTCTTTAAAATAATGCTCATATTATCAATTCCTTTCTTTTTGTAATTGAATAATATCTGCCAATTTTGAAGACTTTATAAAGATTTTAGAGTTTTGTAATCAAAAAAGGTATCAACTATAAAAGTTGATACCTTTTTTAATATATGTAAAAACATATAATAGCTAATATAATGCTTTAATTTACTATATAAAATACATAAATCTAATAATACTTATATAATAAAAATTATCCAAAATAGCTCTTTACTTCGCCATTACCTTTTGTTGCTTGTCCATATCCTTTAAATTTTTCAAGAACAACAGACATTTGTTCATCATTTAAAATATTTGGTGTTCCAACAGACATACAACGCCATTGTACCTCAGCCACCCACTCACAAGTTGATGCCAATCCATAAGCAGATTTTAAAGATGTTCCACAAGCCAACATACCATGATTAGCCATTAAAGCAGCATTTCCTTTTCCTATTGTTTCTTTAACAGCTTCTGCCAATTCTGGTGTGCCATATGTACAATATGGAGCAACTGGCACCTCAAATGTTCCTGCATCAGCCAAAGCATAATGCACAGATTTCAAAGGCATATTCAAACAGCTTAAAACTACACAATACATAGAATGAGTATGAACAACAGAGCGAATTTCTGGTTTCGATTTGTACATAGCACTGTGCAAATCATGTTCACTTGATGGTTTTTTATCGCCATCAACAACTGTACCATCTAATGTCATAATTACAACATCTTCTGGATATGTTTCATCATATCCTATTCCTGATGGACTGATAGCCATATATCCAGTTGTTGGGTCATATATACTGATATTTCCCGCTGTACCTTTAGTAAGTCCAGATGATGACATCTTCTTTCCGTATTCTACAATTTCTATTCTTTCCTTTTCCATTAACATTTTAAGTTCACCTTAACTTTCTATTTTTTTATTAAAATTAATATAAACTATAAAATAATTATAGCTTAAATCATTTATTCAAAATACTTATTTATACTTTCTGGTGTATAAATGCCTTTATCTGTAATAATGCCTGTCACTAATTCAGGTGGAGTTACATCAAATGCAGGATAATATCCTTTAACACCATCCATTGTAATTTTTGTCCCCAATGATTCCAAAACTAATTCTGGATCTCTTTCTTCAATTGATACAGTAGACATATCTTTATGAACTGGGTCTGGTGTACCAGTAACATAATATGGTATACCATAATATTTAGCTGCCAATGCGATTTGGAATGTTCCAACTTTATTTACTACATGACCATCCATTGTGATAACATCAGAAGCAGATGTAAATAAGTCAATTTTCTTATTCTTCATTGTAAAAGCAGGCATATTATCAGAAATAACAGTTACATCAAAGCCCATATCACAAGCAACACTTGCTGTCAGCCTTGCACCTTGATAGTATGGTCTTGTTTCTGCACAATACAATTTAATATTTTTATTCATTTTACAACATTCCCTAAGCATTGTGCCTACAACTGTTCCTGCAAAACATTGTGTTAAAATTGTTCCATTATAAGGGATTTTTTCAGCCATATATTTGCCAATAATACTATATCTTTTGTAGTTATTATTTACATAATTATAGGCAAATTCAAACATATCTTCAATTAAAATATCTCCTGTTCTACCTTGTTCTATGTCTTTTTTGGCAATTTCCAAAGCACCATAAACTATACCCTTCATTTGCTCAGAAGTTGTTGGTCTAGCATGTGACAATGCGTATGCTGCATCTGTCATTATCTGCAATACTTCTTTTTTAGTTTTGCCTTTTGCTTGATATGCTGCCAAAGCCATACCCATTGCAGCAGCAGTATAAGGTCCTTCACTTTGAGTAACCATGTCTTTAATAGCTTGTGCAACCTCTTGATATGTGTAGCACTCAATATGTTCTGTACGAATAGGATAAATTCTTCTATCCAGTATTCTAACCACTCCATCTTGATACCAAGCTACATTCTCAAAACGAAGCATATATGCCAAGTCGTAATCTTGTCTATTCTCTGTTTTCATATTCTTTAACTACTCCTTTAAAGGTCAAAACCAATTCCTTGCCGTTTTTAATTTCTTTTCTGAATTTAATAAATTTAATGCCAGTAAGAATCAATATTCTATCAAGTTTAATTCTTAAATCAATGTTTTCTACTGAGCTAATCTCTACAACTTTGGAATCTCCAACTGTCCTGCGAATAATTTCTGTGCCAGCACAACCTATGGAATCTGCTATAATTGAACGCATATATTCTTTCTTAAAATATCCATTATATAATGGAAAATCAACTATTTCATCATATAAATTACTTAACTTTCCTATTGTTTTGTCTAAAATTTCAGTAATACAATTTTCTATCCATTCTATAAATTCAAAATTATTTGGCTCAACACATAATTTATTTACCAACGCAAAAAACAAATTGCCAATAACATTACCAATATCGTAACCCATTGGGCCATAAAATGCAAATTCTGGGTCAATAACTTTAAGTCCTTTTTCATTTACAAATATTGAACCTGAATGTAAATCTCCATGAATTAACGCTTGTGCATTATTCATAAAATTGTTTCTCAAAAACCCAACTTCTGCTTTTAGCTCTTCATCTTTATATAAATTCTTTTCTACAAACTCTTGGTTGCCTTTTGTTATTATATTTCTATTTTTATAGTTATAATATGGTTCTGTAAAAACTAAATCTTCTGTAATATCGCACAATTCAATATTTGTAAACAACCTAACCTTTTCTTTCTTTTCATGTCTGTCTAAAACAAGGTCTGTTGTTGGTAACAATGTTTTTGCCAAAAAAGTTGATATACTTTCACTTAAATGGTCAAATGTTTTACCTTCAAGCAATTCTTTTCTTAAATTTTTATATGATAATATGTCTTCCATTGCCAGTGCAAACATATTTTCATTATAATCATAAATTTGTGGAACAAATCCCGAAGCTAATTTTTCTTCTATACCGAGAATTTTTGCTTCAATTTTATTTCTATATAAATCCAAAGGTCTGCCAGAAGACCTTAAAAATTTATCTGCCTGCTTAATAACAATTGATTTTCCAGATTTTTTACCAACAACTTTAAAAACATAGTTAATGTTACCATCACCAATTTCCATAGATTCCAATTCTTCATCATTATCAAAAAAT
>JAHHUE010000083.1 GCA_020024155.1 Oscillospiraceae bacterium
TGCCATTTTTTGAATTTACTATGGAATAAAGTAGGTATAACTACAATAGCCATCAATAAAATTGAAACAGGAAGGTCAACAAGTACAGTAGCTTTTGAAATTTCCAAAGTACCACCTGAAATAATAGAACATACTGGCAAAATCATTGCCATATCAATAATATTAGCACCAATAATATTACCAACTGACAATGCAGCATCTTTTTTGATAACAGAAGTAATTGCTGTAACAAGTTCAGGAAGAGAAGTACCAATAGCAATAATAGTAAGACCGATAACTTTTTCACTTATACCAATAGCAGATGCAATAATTTGACCATTATCAACAAGAAGGTTTGCGCCAATAATGATACCGGCTGCACCAATTACAAATTGAAAAATACGGAATGTAACTATTTTTTTATTACATTCAGGACGCTCTTCCTCAGTAATGTTCATCGACTCTTCTTTTGCAGATTTTACAGTTGAGTAAATATAGAAAACAAGCAAAGCAAGAAGAATTATACTGTCAAATAAAGAAATGTTTCCATCTAAACCACAAATCATAAGAGCACTTGTTACAACAATCATAACAACGGCTTTTGGAGCAAAAGAACGGCGGGAAATTGCCATTGGAATAACAATAAGTCCAATACTCATACCAATACCTATATTTGCGATAACAGAGCCAATTGCGTTGCCTGTTGCAATTCCAATACTGCCGTTTTTAGTTGCAATAGCAGAAACAAAAAGTTCTGGTAATGTTGTTGCAAGACTAATTACTGTTGCACCAACAATAAGTTTTGGAATACCAGTAACTTCACTCATCCAAGCGGCAGCGTCAACAAAAGCATCGCCACCTTTTATGATGACAAAAAGTCCAATTGAAAAAAGTATAACAGCTATAAAAATTTCATTCATAAAATCAATTCCTTTACAATTTATTATATATAAATTAAATATACAATTACATATATTAAATTTTACTTATTAAATATTTAGTTTATTCATAAGAATAATTAAAGTTATTTTATTTTAAACAGCCACATATCAACTACACCAAGAACTTCACGGATGAGAGCAGGCACAAAAACAAAAAAATCTGTTTTTGTGCTAAGTGCATGGCTGTTTTTAAACCCACAATATTCAGCATATTTTTTTGCTCTGTATATATGAAATGAGTTTGTTACAAAAACTATACTATCATATTTAATATTTTGTTGTTTGAGTATTTGCTTTGAAAATTTATAGTTTTCAAAAGTTGATTGAGATTTATCTTCAACTATAATTATATCTTCCGGAATATTATGTTCAACAAGATATTTTTTCATGGCAGCAGCTTCGGTTGTGTCTTTTTGCCTTGTAAGGCCACCACTTACAACAATATGAATATTTTTGTTTTTGTTATAATATTCAATACTTGCATCAAGTCTGTTTTGTAATGTTTTACTTACTTTGCCATCTACAACTCCGGCACCAAGAACGATTACAACATCTTCATTGTAATCAACATCTGTATGGCTGTAATAAAGTATTAGACCCATACAACATACATATATTATAATTCCTGCAATTACAATATTACGAAATACAAATAGTATACCATTAGAAGTAAAATTTAATATTTCTGTATGATATTTTGCAAATATAAAGCAGAGTATACAAAGAGCGTAAACTATAAAAAGACCAATTGTTATACTTTTGCGATATGTGAGAACAAGAGCGTCAACAAAAAAGAATAATGATAATATATAAAATGGTATAGAAATGCTATCAACTCCTCTAATATAAATGTCCTTAATAAGACAATATATGTTAATATGTCAAAAAATATAAGATAATATATGTTTAAAAATTAAAAAAAATTATTTTTATCAAAAACTATTGACTATTTTTTAAGATATGTGTAATATGATAACTATAACAACTGTACTGTTCAAGATAATACAGGTGTTGTTGACAAAATAATAAACAACAAACTATGTAATAATATCTATTATATATATAAAATAAGAACAGTCAAATGTTTTTTACAAAACATTAGTGGGTGGAAATATGATAAAAGTTGAAAATATTAGAAAGGTTTATAAAGTTGGCACTGAAAAAGTTGTTGCACTGGACAATATCAGCTTGGAAATTGAAAAAGGTGAATTTTGCTGTATTGTAGGTACATCAGGTAGTGGTAAGTCTACATTGCTTAATCAGCTTGCCGGACTTGAAAAACCAACAAAGGGCAGAATTCTGATAAATGGTCAGAACATATCTAAAATGACAGAGAAGCAACTCTCTATATTTAGGCAAAACACAATTGGATTTATATTTCAGTCATATAATCTTATGCCAACATTGACATCAGTTGAAAATGTTGCTTTTCCTCTTATGTTTAAAGGCGTTGAAAAAAGCGTAAGAGAGAAAAAAGCAAGAGCTATTTTAAAAGAAATGAATATGGAATCCAGAATGAACCATAAACCAACAGAGCTTAGTGGTGGTCAGCAGCAGCGTGTTGGTATAGCAAGAGCGTTTGTTGGACATCCAAAGGTTATTTTTGCTGACGAACCAACCGGAAATCTGGACTCAAAGACAACAGAGCAGGTTATGGAAATGTTATTAGATATTTCCGAAAAAAATGATATTACATTCGTAATGGTTACTCACGACCCTCAACTTGCTAAAAAAGCAAAGAGAGTTGTAACTCTTGTGGATGGACATATAATCAATGATACAAAATACGATAATCAAAAGGTAGAAAATAATCAAAAGGAGATATCCAATGAATAATAAAAAGTTTGTAAAGATATTAAGCGTTGTACTTGCGGTACTGCTGGTAATGACATTTATATTGCCTGCTTTCAGTATGATTGCATTTGCAGAAGCAGAAAAAACAGATAATACTAATAATGTATTTATTTCTGGCTTTCTAGTTGAAGATAATGGACTTATTGGTCCAACTATAGGTAAGAGAGTAACTGTTGATGTTATGGATGAAAGAGTAAAGAATGATGACGGAAAAAAACCTGTTACTGATGCAAATATTATAATTTCCATGTTACCATGTTCTTTTACAGTAGGTTCAATTTCTGTTAAGGTTAATAGTAGTGATAGTTTTGGAGTGAATTATACAATAACATTTGAAGATGTAAAATATAATGGTGGAGAAAGTCAGGATTTCATATTTGATGCACAATACAAATATGAAAAGGATAATCCTATTTCAGTTGAAATGAAAACATTTACATACAAGGTTCTACAAGTTGATAAAACATCAATTGCACCAATAACTAATGAAAACTTTAAAATTGACCCATCAAAAGAAGTGTTTGTGCAAAACTATGTTATAATGGATATGGCCGGTAATGAGCTTTCAACAGTAAAACCGGGTCAAAAAGTTAAAATTGCCGTTGGTATAGTTGATAACCGTATAGAATATCTTAATAATCCACCTGCTCAAATAAGAGCAAGATTGGCACAAGGCTCATTTGTAAATAATGATATAAATAATATTTCTTACAAACTTAGAGATGTTGGAACAGCAGGAGACAGAAAAATTTTGGGATATTCTGTTGTATTCCACGATGTAACATATAATGGTGGTTCATCAGAAATTGCTTTTGATGTAAGCTATATTGAAAACATAGGTGGACAGGAAACTCCTATTGCAGTTCCACAGTCAATACTTAAACTTGGAGTTACACAGGCAGTTGATGATGTTCCGGAACCAAAAGTTATTCTTAATAGTGCTAACTACGGTGGTGTTGCTTATGTTGGTAAAAACTTTACACTTGGTACAGTTGCAACAAATACATCACAATATGTTCCATTGGAAAATGTATCAGTAAAAGTTGAATTGCCAGCAGGTATTGCAATGGCTTCAGGTAACAGCCAAGCTTTGATTGGTAAGGTTGAAAAAGGTGGTAAAATTTCACATAGTTTTAACCTTGTTGTTACAGGTGTTGATAACAATGTTTCAAGTTTACCTGTAAAAGTTATTTATGAATATGAAGCTTATGTAAAGGGTGAAAGAAAAACATATACAACATTACAAGATGTAGCAATAAATATTCAACAGGAAACAAAATTTGATATTTCAAAACTTGAATATATGGAAACAATTACAGCTCAAAAAGAAAGTACAATTTCTGTACATCTTATTAACAAAGGTAAAACAAGTGTAAACAATGTAACAGCAGAAATTCAAAGTGATGCTGTTAACGGACCACAGACAGTTTTTGTTGGCAATGTTGAACCAGGCAGCGAAAACACAGCAGAGATTTATTTTACAGTTATGAAACCAGGCACAGTAAGCGGTAAAGTTATTATTACATACGAAGATAGCAAAGGTGTTCAGAACAAAATAGAAAAAGAATTTACAACCGAAGCTATGGAAGCAGTGAATAATGGTCCTGATGAACCTGTTATGGAACCAAATATAGAAAAAAAAGGTAGTTTTCCATGGGTTATAGTTGTAGTTGGTGTTTTGGTAGTTGGTGCAGGTGCTGGTTTTATTGTTTACAAAAAACAAAAAGCTAAGAAAATGGCAGAGGACGAAGATGAGGACATCTGATTTATTAAAGCTTTCAAAAGATAATCTTAAAAGGCGAAAAGGTAGAACTATTCTTACTGTTCTGGGTGTAATAATTGGTACTTGTTCTATTGTTATGATGGTATCAATCGGTGTTGCTATAAATAAAAGCAATGAAGATATGATAAAAAGTATGGAAGATTTGACTAGAATAGAAGTATATAACTATCGAAATGAAAAAGAACAAGCCCCAATTACCGATGATGTTATAAAAAAGTTTAAAGAAATTCCAAATGTAAAAATAGCAACACCTATATATCAGTCTGAGTATCTCAATAATGTTAAAATAAAAGCCGGAAATTCAGGCAAATATGAATTTGATGCGTATGTTGGCAATGAAATAATAGGTATGAATAAAGATGCCATAGAATATTATGGATATGAGCTTGAAGATGGCAGATTTATAAATAAAACCGATAAACCATATACTGTTATAGTAGGTCAGTATGCAGATTATCAGTTTAGAAATCCTAAAAGGCAATGGCCACATGATTCAGTAAGCAGGTTTCCAGACGAAAACGGTGTTGTACATAAAGCTTTTGTAGATATCTATAAAGATAAAATTTCAATAAATGTAAAATCCCAAGAACAAGGTGGTAAAGCTATTGAGAAACCATTAAAGGTTGTTGGAAGATTAAAAGAAAATTATGGTAGAGGTTATGAAACATCTGCTGGGATTGTTATGAATATTGATGACCTTGTAGAACTTGAAAAAGAGTATATAAAAGTAAATAAAATAAAAGTTCAAGGGTCAAGGAATAAAGCTAAATCATATAAAAAAGCAGTTGTAAAAGTTGATGACATAAAAAACGTAGAAGGCGTTTTAACCAGTATTAAAGATATGGGTTATGAAGTTTATTCAGCCACAGAAATGCTTGAAAATATGAAAAAAAGCACTCAAACAATTCAGCTTATTCTTGCCGGACTTGGCAGCATATCAATGCTTGTTGCAGCAATAAGTATTGCCAATACAATGACAATGGCTATATATGAGCGTCGCAAAGAAATTGGCATTATGAAAGTTCTTGGTTGTGAGATAAAGAATATACGAGGTATGTTCCTTATGGAATCAGCAGGTATAGGACTTTTGGGTGGTGTAATAGGTATTATAATTTGTTACATTTTATCATTTATACTTAACTACATTGCAAATTCAATGATGATGTCAAATGGTATGATGATGGATGGAGTAATTCAGAAAACATATATTTCTATAATTCCAGCTTGGCTTTCACTTATTGGAATTGGCTTCTCCACTTTGGTTGGCATGCTTTCTGGATATTTTCCAGCAAATAAAGCAGTAAAAATAAGTGCTCTTACAGCAATAAAAAATGACTAATAATAAAAACTGTAAATAATTTATTTTTAAATGAAAAGCGGTGTTGATGTAAATGTCATACCGTTTTTCTTATATGTAATAATATTAAAATATTAAATTATAATATAATTA
>JAHHUE010000084.1 GCA_020024155.1 Oscillospiraceae bacterium
TCATAAGAATCAATTAATTTTCCACTTGGCAATGCAGGCAATTTTTTGATATCCTTTATCTATAAACAGCTAAACTTATAATAAACAACTTTCTTATTTAGCAGAAAATTGCACAATATGATTTAAGTAAGCTGTTATTTGCTCTTTTTCTGCAATAAGTTAACCTTGATATATGTTTTTTATAAGTTTATACTCTTACTGAAACGGTTTAACTAAACTTATTTACAAAATTTATAGATACATTTGTCAATAAAATTTGATAAGTATAAAACACGTCATACAATATTTTTTATAAAATTGACAATATATAATTGTTATATTATCTCTAATTATTTTTCAATATTATAATATATAAATTAAATTATTTTTTAATCCTACTTTTCATTTGATAAATAATAGGCAATTTAAAAGTAGTTATCCCTAATATTTCTCTATATTTATGTACCTTAAAAAGAAAGTTACATTTGCTTTTGTAAAATATGTTGATGTTTAACAACTTTATTTTTTCTTCTTTATGCAAAAAAACAAATTGTAAAATACAATATTGACAACAACCGAAGTTGTTGTTATACTATGTCCATAATTTACAACTGGCGTAACACAGATTACTGTGAGGGAGTAAATTTATATAACATAGCCGAACGCCTGGGCAGAATCAATAATGGTTCTGCCCAGTTTTTTATTTAAGGAGGTAATAAACATGAACAATGCATGGAGAAATTTTATAAAAGGTACATGGAATGAAAAAATTGATGTCCGTGATTTTATACAGAAAAACTATACACCATACACTGGTGATGATTCTTTTCTTGTTGGTCCTACCGAACGTACTTCAAAATTGTTGTCACATGTACAAGAACTTTTAAAAGAAGAATCTGAAAAAGGTGGAGTACTCGGTGTAGAAACAAACCGTGTTTCTTCTATCCTTACATATCGTCCTGGTTATATTCAAAAAGGTGAAGATATAATTTTAGGCTTACAAACAGAGCATCCTCTTCATCGTGCAGTTAACCCATTTGCAGGTATTCGCAATGCTGAGCAAGCTTGTGAGGCTTACGGTTATGATATTGGCGATGATGTACGAAAAGAATTTAGTTATCGCACAACACATAATACAGGAATTTTCAGAGTATACACAAAAACCATGAAAAAGGCGCGCCATGCAGGTCTTCTTACAGGTCTTCCAGATGCTTATGGTCGTGGTCGTCTTGTTGGTGACTATCGTCGACTTGCTCTTTATGGTATGGACTATTTGATTGAACAGAAAAAAAATGATTATGATAAATTAGGCGAAAACAATATGACTGACGAAAATATTCGTTTGCTTGAAGATGTAAATCGTCAAATAGAATTTATGTATGCACTTATCAAAATGGCTGCTGAATATGGTTGTGATATAACACGCCCAGCAGAAAACTCTTATGAAGCAGTTCAATGGCTTTACTTTGCTTATCTTGGTGGCCAAAAAGAGCAAAACGGTGCTGCAAATAGTATTGGTAGAATTACAACTTTTCTTGATATTTACTTTGAACGCGACCTTAAAGAAGGAACAATTGACGAAACTGGTGTTCAAGAACTTATGGATGACCTTGTATTAAAACTTCGTCTTATCCGTCATCTTCGTACACCTGAATACAATGAACTCTTTGCCGGAGATCCAGTTTGGGTAACAAGCTCTGAAGGCGGCATGGGTGAAGACGGCAGAACTCTTGTAACAAAAAACAGTTTCCGTATGTTAAATACACTCTATAACCTTGGTTCTTCTGCTGAGCCAAATATAACTGTTTTATGGTCAAAAGATTTACCTAAACCTTTCAAAGATTTTTGTTCAAAAGTTTCTATTGATACAGATGCTATTCAATATGAAAATGATGATGTTATGCGTCCTCTTTATACTGACGATTATGCTATTGCATGCTGTGTTTCTGCTATGAAATGTGGCAAACAAATGCAGTTTTTTGGTGCACGCTGCAATATGGCAAAAGTATTGCTTATGGCTCTTAATGGTGGTAAAGATGAAATTTATGGTGAGCAAATAGGTCCTGAAGGAAAAATATTTGAAGAAGGTATTCCACTCAATGAAAAAGAAGTAATGGAAAGTTTCAAATTGTATATGGCATGGATGGCAAAATTATATGTAAATACAATGAATTCCATTCACTATATGCACGATAAATACGCATACGAAAGACTTATTATGAGTTTCCACGATACAGACGTGGAAAGACTTATGGCTTTTGGTATAAGTGGTCTTTCTGTTTTGGTTGACTCTTTAAGCGCTATTAAATATGCAAAAGTAACACCTATCAAAGATGAACGTGGTATTATTGTTGACTTTAAAACAGAAGGTGATTTTCCTAAATACGGTAACGATGACGACCGTGTTGACGAAATTGCTTGTTGGGTTACTGAAAACTTCTATAAAGAATTATGTAAAACACCTACTTACAGAGGTGCAAAACATACACTTTCTATCCTTACAATTACTTCAAATGTAATGTATGGCAAGAAAACAGGAAACACACCTGATGGCAGACGTGCCGGAGAAGCATTTGCTCCTGGTGCAAACCCTATGCATAGCAGAGACAAAGAAGGTGCTCTTGCTTCACTTAACTCTGTTGCAAAACTTAACTATGAGTTTTGCCGTGATGGTATTTCAAATACATTCTCAATTACACCTGACACCCTTGGGAAAAATATGGGTGAAAGAATATCAAGACTTACAAATATTCTTAATGGTTATTTTATTCAAGGTGCACACCATATAAATGTAAATGTTCTTGACCGTCAAAAACTTATTGATGCAATGAATGACCCTTCACTTTATCCTAACCTTACAATTCGTGTATCTGGTTATGCAGTTAATTTCCATAAACTTTCAAGAGATAAGCAGGAAGAAGTTATTTCTAGAACATTCCACCAGAAAATTTAAAAGGAGATATTTTTATGAGAGTTCATTCAGTCGAATCTATGGCAGCTCTTGATGGCGAGGGTATGAGATATGAGCTATTTCTTTCCGGCTGTCCTCTTCGTTGTGTTTGCTGTCACAATCCAGACACTTGGAATTCTAATATAGGCACAGAAATATCTTGCGAGCAGCTTTTAAAAAAAATTCTTCGCTATATTCCTTACTTTGACGGTTTGGGTGGTGTAACTTTTAGTGGTGGAGAACCACTTTTACAAGCTGAAGAAATTGTAAAGCTTGGCAATATGCTATCAGAAAATAATATTGGATATGCTCTTGACACTTCTTGTTGTGTCGCTCTTAATGATAATGTTAAAAAAGCTATTGATGGTGCTGATATGGTAATCTGTGACTTAAAGTATCCAAATAGTGAATCTATGTATCAATATACTAAAGGTGACTTTTCTCTTGTTATTGATTTTCTTGAATATCTTAAATCAACAAATAAAAGAACATGGATACGAACAGTTATAATTCCAAATATAAATGACAGTGAAGAATGGCTTAAAAAATATATTGAAGTTCTTTCTCCTTATAAAGACATAGTAGAAAAATATGAGCTTTTAGGATTTCACACTATGGGATTTTTCAAATATGAACAGTGCAATATTGAAAATCCTTTAAAAGATACACAAGCATTAGATGAAGATAGACTTAAAGAGTTGCAATTATTTATAGATAAAAATTTCAAATAATATTTAATAAAAACCTATGCATATAATTTGCATAGGTTTTTACTTTTAATTTAAAGTGTATATATTTTTATTTAACAAAATATCTCCACTAACTAAATAGTATCTGCTTTAAAAATATTATTTATATTTTAAACACAATACAATTGTTATTATATATAATTTATTATACAGAAAATGGTCACTCTAATTGAGTGACCATTAAATATTATCCAAGTATTTTCTTTAAATCTTCTTCTTGTGTAGATATTGGTGCAATATTATAATTTTCTACCAAGAAATTCAATACATTTGGAGATACAAAGGCTGGCAAAGAAGGTCCAAGTAAAATATTTTTAATACCTAGATATAAAAGTGTAAGTAATACACAAACAGCTTTTTGCTCATACCAAGATAAAACCATTGATAATGGTAAATCATTTACACTGCATTCAAAAGCATCAGCAAGTGCTATTGCAACTTTAATTGCACTATATGCATCATTACATTGTCCCATATCCATCATTCTAGGTAAACCACCTATTGTTCCAAGGTCAATGTCATTAAAACGATATTTTCCACAACCAAGAGTAAGAATTATTGTGTCATTAGGTGTTTGTTTAACAAAATTTGTATAGTAGTTTCGACCAGGTTTTGCACCATCACAACCACCAACAAGGAAAAAGTGTTTTATTTTCCCTAATTTAACTGCGTCAACAACTGTATCAGCAACAGACAAAACAGTGTTATGTCCAAAACCAGTTAATACTTTTTCTCCTCCGTTAATACCTGTAAATATTTGTTCATTTTCGTATCCTCCAAGTTTAAGAGCTTTTTCTATAACCGGAGTAAAATCTTTATTATCATCAATATGAACCATTTCAGGATATGAAACAACTTCTGTTGTAAACACTCTGTCAGCATAGCTTGCTTTTGGAGGCATTAGACAATTTGTTGTGAACAAAATAGGTGCAGGTATATTTTCAAATTCTTTCTGCTGATTTTGCCATGCTGTTCCAAAATTACCTTTTAAATGTGTATATTTCTTTAACTCTGGATAAGAATGAGCCGGAAGCATTTCCCCGTGAGTATAAATATTTATTCCTTTGTCTTTTGTTTGTTCCAAAAGTTGTTTTAAATCAAATAAGTCATGGCCTGAAATTACTATAAATGGACCTTTTTCAACCTTTAAGCTAACTTCTGTTGGTATTGGATTACCATAGGTTTCTGTATTTGCTTTATCAAGTAATTCCATACATTTTAAATTGATTTCTCCAACTTCCATAACAATAGGAAGAAGTTCATCCATTCCCCAGTCCATTCCAATTGCAAATAATGCTTTATAGAAAAACTTATTTATATCTTTATCTTGATATCCAAGAACTCTTGCGTGATAAGCATATGCCGCCATACCACGAATACCAAACAATATAAGAGATTTTAATGAGCGTATATCTTCATTATCGTTCCACAATTGTTCCATATCATAGTTATTATTTCTACCACAAGAAGAAGCACAATAAAAACAGTTTGGAACAAGTCTTTCTCTTTCTTTTTCAACTTTTTCTATTATTTCATTAACAGTATCATTATTAAAATTCACATTAGTAATTGTTGTAAAAAGGCCTTCAAGAACAATTTTATCTGTTTGTTCAGTAATTAAGTCTTCATTTCCTTCAGTAGCTCGTGCAAGTCCAATTAACGCTCCTGTAAGTTTATCTTGAAGCATTGCTGTATCTGATTTTTTTCCACAAACTCCAGTTGAACCTGTACAAGCTTTGCAACATGAAGTTTGTTCGCATTGAAAACAAAACATTTTATTTTCCATTTTTACCCCCCATTTTAAGCTATTAAATTACATCTTAATTTATGTAAATAATTTAATTTTACACAACAATATTTAAGTTTTTATCTTGAAAACTTATATAAAGTTTTTAAGTATTAAATAAATCTCAAATAATTGATGATTTTTTATGTTTAAATTATAATAAAGATATATAAATAGTTCTGTTGTTTAAACAACAAAAAACAATT
>JAHHUE010000085.1 GCA_020024155.1 Oscillospiraceae bacterium
AAATAATTTCTATCAATTAATCTATTTTATTTATACTTGAATATATATTTTAAAAGTGATATCATTATAAATGATTATTTCAAGAAATATAGTTAATTTATTAGGGTAAAGAAATTTAAATTATTACATATAATATATGGAAGTGACGATATGAAAAAGAATGTGTTGGAATATCTAGAAAAAACAGCATTATCATCAAATGATTCAGTAATTGTTGATGAAAATAGAACTTGTAGTTATGCTGAATTACTTGAATACAGCAAAAGAATTGGTAGTTATCTTGCAGAAAAAACATCTGAAAATATGCCGATAGCAGTATTGATGGAAAAAAGTATTGATACACTAAGTGCTTTTTTCGGGATTGCTTATGCAGGCTGTTACTATACTTTATTAAATCCAGATTTGCCAACAGTAAGACTTGAGCATGTACAAAGTGTTCTTGAAGCTAAATATGTTATTACAGATAATGCACACAGAGAATGCGCTGAAAAAATCTTTCCTTCAGATAGAATTTTGATGATTGATGATTTAAAAAAATCAGAAATAAATCAAGTAACTTTAAACTCTATTAGAGAAAGAGTTATAGATACAGACCCTTTGTATATCAATTTTACATCCGGCTCAACAGGCACACCTAAAGGTGTTGTAATAAGTCATCGTTCAGTTATTGACTTTATAGATGTATTTACAGAAATTTTTGACATTACTTCAAATGATACGATAGGCAACCAAGCTCCATTTGATTTTGATGTTTCTGTTAAAGATATCTATTCTGCATTGAAGACTGGTGCAAGCCTTGTTATAATACCAAAAAGATTATTCTCTATGCCAATGGATTTATTAGACTTTATTTGTGAAAATAATGTAACTACAATGATTTGGGCTGTTTCTGCACTTGTGTTAATAAATGTTTTTCATGCATTAGATTATAAAACTCCTAATACGGTGAAAAAGGTTATTTTCAGTGGTGAAGTTATGCCAATGAAACATCTTAAATCATGGATGGAACACTTGCCAGAAGCAGAGTTTATAAATGTTTATGGACCTACAGAAATAACATGCAACTGCACATATCATAAAATTGATCGTAATAGAAAATATGAAAATGGTATACCAGTTGGTAAAGCTTTTCCAAATGAGAGAGTATTACTACTTGATGAAAATGATAAATGTATCACAGAAACAGATATTCCAGGGGAAATTTGTGTAAGTGGTACTGCTGTTGGTTTGGGATATTATAAAGACAATGTACAAACTAGTCAAAAATTCTTACAAAATCCGGTTAATAACAGATATTTTGAAAGAATTTACAGAACTGGGGATCTTGGTTGCTATGATGAAGAAGGAAATATTAAGTTTCTTGGTAGAAAAGATTTCCAAATTAAATATAAAGGTCATCGTATAGAATTGGAAGAAATTGAAAAAGCAATGTTGGACCTTGACGGAATAGAACAGTCTTGTTGTGTGTTTGATGGCGATAAAGATAGACTGTATGGCTTTTATGTTGGAACCATGGATAGCAAAGAATTGTACAATACATTATCAGAAAAATTACCTGTTTATATGATTCCGGGAAGATTAAAACAAATGGAATGCTTGCCATTAACTAAAAATGGTAAAATTGACAGAAAGAATTTGCTTGAAAGTGTTGGGAGAAAATCAAAATGAATTATGAACAAATAAAAAATCTGACACAACAATACCCAACTCCAATGTATGCATTTGATGTGAAAGCATTGAAAGAAAGAGTTGAATATTTGAAAAGCTGTTTGCCAGATAATGTTGACTTGTGTTATGCAGTAAAAGCAAATACTTTTATTATAAAAGAACTTATTGATTATGTACCAAGATTTGAGATTTGTTCTCCAGGGGAGGAATATGTTTGCGAAAGATTAAATGTTCCAATGGAGAAAATGGTAATATCTGGTGTATATAAAACACCTGAATTTATTGAAAGTCTTGTAGCTAAACATGACGATGTTGGAATTTATACAATTGAGTCTATGGAGCATTTTAGACTTCTTAAAGAATTATCTTTAAAATATTCAAAAAAACTTTCTGTACTTATTAGATTGACAAGTGGAAACCAGTTTGGTTTGGATGAATCAGAAGTATGTGAAATTATTAAAAATGACAGAGATACATTTAATATTAAAGGTATTCAGTTTTTCTCTGGTACACAAAAACATTCATTAAAGAAATTGAAGAGAGAAATTGATTATGTTGATGAATTTCTTCAAAAACTTCAAAGTGAATACAACTTTGTATCGGAGGAATTAGAGTTTGGCCCAGGGTTTCAAGTCGTTTATTTCCAAGGTGAAGAATATGATGAAACAGCATTTTTAGAAGAATTTTCAAAAATGCTCAACGACATGACATTTAAGGCTAAAATTACACTTGAACTTGGAAGAAGTATAGCAGCTAGTTGCGGTACTTATATTACAAAGGTTGTTGATAAGAAAACAAATAAAAAGCAAAACTATGCTATTGTTGATGGTGGTATAAATCATTTGGTATATTATGGACAAACTATGGCCATGAAAATTCCAAACTACAAATTATTGCCTGAAAGAGAGTCTGGTAACGAAGAAAACTGGAATTTATGTGGTTCACTTTGCACAATTAACGATATTCTTGTAAAACAATTACCAGTAACAAATTTACAAATAGGCGACATTTTTGCTTTTGAAAAAGCTGGTGCATATTGTATGACAGAAGGAATTTCTCTCTTTTTAAGCAGAGAACTTCCAGGAGTTGTGATTGTTAAAGAAGATGGAGAAACAGTATTGGTAAGAAATTTAATACCAACTGATCCAATAAATACACCTAATTATGAAAGGAAATAAAAATATGGAAGAATTGATTGAAATTTTGGAAGGTATTCAGCCAGGTTTAGACTATGAAACATGTGCAGATTTGATTGATGGACATCGTTTAGATTCATTGTCTATTATTTCTTTGATTGCAGAATTGGAAGATGAGTTTGATATTACAATACCAACAGTTGAAGTAATTCCAGAAAATTTTAATTCTGCAAAAAATATGTGGAATATGATTGTTCGTCTTCAGGAGGAAGAATAAGAATGTCATCATACTGTTCATTAGTTTATCTAATGATATTTTTGCCAGGAGTTATACTTTTGTACAGTATAACTCCTCAAAAACATAAATGGAAATCTTTGTTGTTTTCAGGTTATGCTTTTTTTTGGATTATTAGCGGAAAATTACTTATTTATTTAATTCTAACTACATTTTCAATGCATTATTTTGGCATTTGGATGGAAACAATACAAAGAGATAGAAAGTTAGAATTATCAGAGGCAGATAAATCAGAAAAGAAAGCTATAAAAGCAAAATATCAAAAAAAATTAACTCAAATTGTAACATTTGCAGTTATATTACATATTGGTGCATTAGTTGTTCTTAAATATACTAAATTTTTTGGAACAAACATAAATACACTCCTTACAACATTAGATATTCCTTTTCAATTTGATATTCCTTCATTTATGTTACCAATTGGTATTTCTTTCTATACAATGGAAGCTGTATCATATCTTTTTGACGTGTATAGAGGAGTTATTAAAGCTGAAAAAAATCTTGCAAAACTTGCAGTTTATATTAGTTTCTTCCCACAGATTATGGAAGGCCCAATTGCAAGATACTCTCAAACAGCAGATCAGCTTTGGAAATGTGAAAAAATTTCTTATAATAACATGACTATGGGTATACAGCGTATACTTTATGGTATGCTTAAGAAAGTTGTAATTGCAGACCGCTTGAATATGTTTATTGATGAAGTATTTTCAAAATACACAAACTACGATGGCGGTGTGACAATGGTTGCAATGATATTTTATACTTGTCAATTATATATGGAATTTTCAGGTACAATGGATGTTATAATTGGTAGTGGTCAAATTTTTGGAATTAAACTGCCAGAGAACTTCAAACAACCATTTTTCTCTAAAACAATTTCAGATTTCTGGACAAGATGGCACATAACATTAGGGGCTTGGTTTAGAGACTATATCTTCTACCCAATGTCAATGTCTAAACCATTAAAACAAATTACATTAAAATCAAGAAAATATTTAGGTAACCATTTTGGACCATTGATTGCAGGTTCAATTGCATTGTTTAGTGTATGGATTTGCAACGGTTTATGGCATGGTGCTGCATGGAGCTATATTTTCTTTGGGCTATTCCATTTTAGCTTGATATTAACAGGCAATATAATAGAACCATTTGTAAAATTTATTACAGATAAATTGCATATTAATAGAAATAAATGGTATTATGTTGGAATGCAAATAATCAGAACTGTAATTTTAGTAAATATAGGTGAGTTATTCTTCCGTGCACAAGGATTGCGTGCAGGATTATTTATGTTTAAAAATATGATTACTAACTTTTCATTGGCATCAATAATAGACGGAAGTATTTTTAAATTAGGCATAGATAAACATGATATTTTAATTGTTTTTATAGCTTGTTTAATTGTGTTAATTGTTTCTATTTTGAAAGAAAAAGGTGTTTCTATTAGAGAAACTATAGCTAAACAAAATATTGTGATTAGATGGGCAATATACTATGCGATGATTATGTTCATAATAATTTTTGGTGCTTATGGATCTCAGTATGTGCCAATAGACCCAATTTATGCGAATTTCTAGGAGATTATAAAATGAAAGTAAACTTAAGAAATTGTTTCAAAGCCGGCTTTTTTTTGTTGGGGTTGATTATAATTTTAACTTTTTTCTCTAATATTTTCGTTCCAAAAGACAGCACAGCACAACATGGAAGTCATGAGGGTAGAGCAATGGGTATTTTGGCTGAAAAAGATAATTCCATTGATGTCTTGATTATAGGTGATAGTGAATCATATTGCGCATTTTCTCCAATGGAGATGTGGAATAGTTATGGTTTTACATCATATGCAGGTGGTTCATCAGCACAAAAAATTAGCGAAACATATGAATACTTAGTAGCGGCATTAGAAAAACAAAAGCCATCAGTTGTAGTATTTGAAACTAATTTATTAAAAAATAAAATTACAGGAAATCACTATATAAGATCTAAGTTAAGAACAAATTTTCCTATTTTTGAATACCATAACATGTGGAAGAGTACACCAATTAAAGATTATTTTTTGGCAAAACCAAATTATGTGGTAAATGACTATAAAGGTTATTATTTGCGTACAGATATAAAACCTGCTTCAACAGAAAATTATATGAAACCTTCTGATGAAATTTGGGAAATTGAAGATTTAAACCTTTTTGTTTTAAAGGAAATGGCAAATGTTTCTCAAAAAAATGGTGCTCAGTTTGTTTTAGTGAGTTCACCAAGTACATTAAACTGGAACTATAAAAAACATAATGCTGTTCAAATTTTCGCAGATAAAAATAATCTAGACTATTTTGATATGAATTTGGTTGCAGATGATATTGGTATTGATTGGAGTGTAGATACTAGAGATAAAGGAGACCATCTTAATCATTCTGGTGCTGTTAAAGCATCTGTTTATTTAGGAAAATATTTACAAGAAAATTACAACTTACCTGATCATCGAAATGATGAAGATTATGCTGATTGGAATAGATCATTAGAAAAATATAATAAAAAAGTTGCAGAAGCAAGTAAATAATT
>JAHHUE010000086.1 GCA_020024155.1 Oscillospiraceae bacterium
GAAAATATATATTGATAATCTTTATTTAGGTAAAGAAAAGCAAAATAAAGTTAAGCAAAGTTATTTGGATAACTATAATATCGATGAAGAAAATTTTCATTGGAATGTATCATTTGTTGATGGAAATGCATATAGAGATAAAGTGGATTTATTTGTTGGAGGAAGTCCATGTCAAAGCTTTAGTCTAGTTGGAAAACAAAGAGGTTTAGAAGATACAAGAGGAACATTATTTTATGAATATGCACGATTAGTAAAGGAAATTCGTTCAAAAGTTTTTATATATGATAATGTGAAAGCTGTATCAAGTAATGACAATGGAAAAACATGGGAGATTATGAAAAAAGTTTTTACAGATTTGAATTATGACTGGCAGGAGGCAGTTTTAAATGCTAAAGATTTTGGAATACCACAAAATCGTGAAAGAATATTTGTTGTAGGATTTAGAAAAGACCTAAAATTAAATAAAAAATTTTCATTTCCAACTCCAATAGTTTTGGATAAAGTGATGCAAGATTTTTTAGTTGATAACGTGTCTGGGAAATATTTCCTACCATCTAAAGGTGTTAAATTTGTTACATCAGAAAAAAACTTGGCTAAAAGATATACACAAATAGATGGTCAAGTTCAACTGTGTCAAAAGAAAAACCAACAATTTAATTGGCATGGTGATTTTGTTTTTGTTGAAGAAAATAAAGATATGAAAAAACAATGGAAAATTTGGAAAAATATTTTTTATCTGAAAAAGTTGAAAAATATGGTTTATCTATTGGAATTAAAGGTTTTTATTCACGTCCTAAAACTGATTTAGAAATTGAAAGACTATTGTTAACAACTATGCATAACCCCAATGAATCAAAAAAGATTAAATATTTACAGTATCATAGAGAGCATATTTTTAAGAGTTGATAAAATATTTGTTTTATTGTGGAAATATTTATTTTTCATACCTGTATATAAAAATTTGCGTAAGGTGAGATATTTTGTTATATAGTTGGTTATATGTTTGAAACACTTATCAATTACAATACATACTTATAAAATAATAAAGTAGCATATAAATAAAAACAGATAGGCTTTTAAACCTATCTGTTTTTGGTGACCCATAGGGGAATCGAACCCCTGATTTTGCCGTGAGAGGGCAACGTCTTGACCGCTTGACCAATGGGCCGTATTTAATTACAAGTATTATTATAATACTACTGATAATTTTTTTCAATAGAATATATTGCAAAAGTTTTCAACATTTAAAAAATATTTGTTGAAAATTTTAGGAATTTATCTCTATAATAAGATAATTAAATTGCTGGATTTAATTATTTAATATTTACTTGAAATTTAATTGTTTTGTGCTAATATAAAGTTATATTTAAACGAAAATCTTACGGAGGTAAAATGAAATGATTTTAATTAAAAATGGTATGGTTTATGATGCTGTAACCCCTAAACCTTATAAAGCTGATATATTGGTGGATAACGGCAAAATTATGAAGATTGCTGAAAATATTTCTTGCGATAACGCAGAAGTTTTTGACGCAGAAGGTTTGCGTGTTTATCCTGGTTTTGTTGAGGCTCACTGCCATATTGGCCTTGACGGTTATGGTATCGGTTTTGAGGGTATGGACTACAATGAGCTTAACGATGTTGTTTGCCCTCAAATGAGAGGTATTGACGGCGTTAAAGCTATGGACCCTGCTTTTGCTATGGCTGTTGAAGGCGGTGTAACTTCTGTTTGTACAGGTCCTGGCAGTGCAAATGTTCTTGGTGGTACTTTTACTGCTATTAAAACTGTTGGAAAAAGAGTTGATGATATGATTATCAAAGAGGCTGTTGCTATGAAATGTGCTTTTGGTGAAAATCCGAAACGCTGTTATCGTGAAAAAGGCAACAACACAAGAATGTCAACTGCTTTTCAATTGAGAAATATGCTTTTTAAAGCAAAAGAATATAACGAAAAACTTATTGCTGCTGGCGATGATATATCAAAGAAACCTCCATTTGATATTAAAATGGAATCTTTGTTGCCTGTTATTCGCAAGGAATTGCCTCTTAAAGCTCATGCACATACATCTGATGACTTGTTTACTGCAATAAGAATTGCAAAAGAATTTGATGTAAAACTTACTCTTGAACACGTTACAGAAGGTCATCTTATTGTAGATGAACTTGCAAAAGAAAATTATCCACTAGCTGTTGGTCCAACTTTTGGCTCTGCAAGCAAATATGAATTGCGTAACAAGAGTTGGGAAACTCCTGGTGTTCTTGCAAAAGCAGGTTGTCAGGTTTCCATTATCACAGATAGCCCTGTTATTCCACAACAACATTTGGCTATGTGTGCAGGCTATGCTGTTAAAGCCGGTATGGACCCATTTGCTGCTTTGCAGGCTATCACAATTAACCCTGCAAAACATATCGGTATTGCTGACAGAGTTGGCTCTCTTGAAGTGGGAAAAGATGCTGATATTGTTATCTGCGACGGTGACCCAATGGAAATAGTTACAGAAATTAAAACTGTTTTTGTTGACGGTAACAAGGTTTTTTCTAAATAATTTTAAGGCGAGGATTCCTCGCCTTTTTGGTTGCAAAAATAATATTTTTGTGCGCAAAAGTTTACAGTTTAGAAATATATATCAATGTTTGTAATTTGACTTTATATACATAAAATATGTATAATATAAAGTAATATAAATAAAATTTGTGTGTATACACTACATAAGGAGAGAGTATATTTTATGAAAATTCTGGTTGGTTATACCGGTTTTGTCGGCTCAAATCTTGCACTGGCTGAAAGATTTGACGGACTGTATAATTCAAAAAACATAAGCGATGCTTTTGGTACAAACCCAGATGTTTTATATTACAGCGGTGTGCCGGCTCAAAAGTTTATTGCAAATAAATTTCCGGATGAAGATTTAAAAATAATAGAAAACGCTTTTGAAAATATCAGAAAAATAAATCCTAAAAAAGTGGTGCTTATCTCCACTGTTGATGTGTACAAAGAGCCACAGGGCAAAGATGAAGACAGTTTTATGGACAGAGAAAATCTGCATCCATACGGTTTGAACCGTCTTATTTTGGAAGATATGGTGAGAGAAAATTTCTCCGATTATCTTATTGTGCGTCTGCCTGGACTTTATGGAAAAAACTTGAAAAAGAATTTTATTTATGACTTTTTGAGCTTTATACCTTCTATGCTGAACGAAAAAAAATATGAAGAATTAAACCATAAAAATAATCAGATAAGCAGTTTTTATACTTTGGCTGATAATGGTTTTTATAAATTTAACGAAAATGCTGACAGAGCAAAAGCAAAGAAAATTTTTGAAGATGTTGGATTTTCTGCTCTTAATTTTACAGATTCCAGAGGTGTATTTCAGTTTTACAATTTGGAATATTTATATAAAGATATACAAATTGCAATTGAAAATGGGGTAAAAACCCTTAATATTGCCACTGAACCGGTTACAATAAGTGAAATATATAATGCTTTAACTGGAAAAGAATTTGAAAATCATATTACAGACAATGTGCCGTATTATGATTTTAAAACAAAATACGCACAGCTTTTTGGCGGTAAAAACGGATATATACAAGACAAAAACTTTGTTTTGTGTGATATAAAAAAATATGTAGAAAATATGCAGAAATAGTGCAGAGGGATTAAATGAAATATTCAATATCAAATATAGCTTGGGACAAAAAAGACGATTTGGAAATGTATCAATTTCTTAAAGACAACAACATTGACGGTGTGGAAATTGCTCCGACAAGATTATATAGCGAGCCTTATGAAAATATAGAATCAGCACAGCTTTATGCTAATATGCTTAAAAATCGTTTTGGTCTTGATATAAGCAGTATGCAAAGTATATGGTTTGGTAAAACCGAAAATATATTTAATGCCGATGACAGAAAAGTGCTTTTGGAATATACAAAAAAAGCAATGGATTTTGCAAACGCTTTGGGTATAAAAAATATTGTTTTTGGTTGCCCTAAAAACAGAAATATGCCTGAGGGTGCAAGCGAAGATGATGTGGTTGAGTTTTTTAGAGAGCTTGGCGATTATGCACAGAAAAAAAATACAACACTTGCATTGGAAGCAAACCCTGCAATTTATAACACAAACTTTTTGAATACAACAAAAGATGCCTGTGAGTTCTGCAAAAAAATTGATAACGACGGTGTAAAAGTTAATATAGATTTTGGCACAATTATATGCAATAACGAAAATCCTCATATTATAAAGACATATAAAAATTATGTTAATCATATTCATCTCAGTATGCCTAATCTTGAATATGTGGGTAAAATAAAAGAACACGAAACACTTAAAAAAGTGCTGGGTAAAATTGATTATGATGGTTATATTTCAATTGAAATGAAAAACCAAAATGATATAAATAAAATTAAACAAGCGATTTTGTATTTAAAGGAGAATTTTTAATATGGAATATCGCAATTTAAAGGGTGTACCCGACTTTGACTGTGAGGAATATGAGCCGAAAAAAACTAAATACTGTTTATGTATACCTATCATCAATGAAAGAGATAATATCCGTCTTGAACTGCACAGAGCCAGAATAAATAAAGTGCATACAATGTGCGATATTATCATTTGTGACGGTGGTTCTACTGACGGTGGAACTGATGAGGATATGCTGCGTGGCCTTGGTGTTAACACTTTGCTTACAAAGCGTGATGTTGGCAAGCAAGGGGCTCAGCTGCGTATGGGCTTTTACTGGGCTTTAATGCGTGGCTATGAAGGCATTATCACCATTGACGGCAACAACAAAGACAGCATTGAAGATGTTGTGAAATTTATTCAAAAACTTGATGAAGGATATGACTTTATTCAAGGAAGTAGATTTATAGAAGGCGGACAGGCTATAAATACCCCTATATCCCGTCATCTTGCCGTAAAGTATATACACTCTCCTGTTATTAGCTTTACTGCTAAACAGAGGTTTACAGATACTACAAATAATTTTAGAGGTTATTCGGCAAAGTATTTGCTTCACCCTATGGTACAGCCTTTTAGACCGGTGTTTAAAACATACGAGCTATTGGCTTACCTATCAACAAGAGCATCTCAGCTTAAACTGAAAACTTGCGAAGTTCCGGTTACTCGCAGTTATCCAAACGGTGGGAAAATTCCAACAAAAATCAGCCCACTTAAAGGTAACGCAGAGCTTATGAAAATATTGATTGACAATGCAGCAGGAAAATATAACCCTTAATAAATAGAGAGTGGCTGTGAATTTAATTTAATAGTTTTATTGATAGTTTGATTGAGATGTAGATTAAATATATAAGTTTAATGACCGGATTGTTAATGACTTGCTTGACATAAATCTTTGTGTTTTGGGTTGTTATGGTAGTCTTATATTTATATATATCTTAAAATAGTTATTAAGTAGTTTTGGTATTTAGCTGGATATATTGGTTTAAATATAATTTAATATACAGATTGATATATAAATTAAAGCGCAGTTGCTTGCTTTGGTTGATACATTGATTAGTACACAACAGGATACAGACCTAAGAAGTTATAGCTGCATACCGGAAGATTTTTATTTTTTGAAAAATTGATGTTGAGAAAATAAGTATATTGCTGTTGCAATA
>JAHHUE010000087.1 GCA_020024155.1 Oscillospiraceae bacterium
GAAAAAGCATTATTTGGCTCTGGTGGTGGTAGATAATGGCATTAAAGTTAAAACTAATTTTAATGGCATTACAACAAAAAAATAAAGGCAATAAGATTTGGTATATTATTGCCTTTATTATTTTATTGCCAATAGTGCTAATATTGATATTTATATTATTGTTTGTGGTATTATTTGCATCCATATTTAGTGTTTTTCAAGAAGATACAACTATATATCAAGACGCAATAGATAAAGTAGTGAATAAATATAATATTGAAAATCATTTTTCTTCTAAATCATTGAGATGTATTGATATATTTATGGATGGAGCAGAAAGCAATATTGAAGATTTAACAACACTTCTTGAAAAATATTTTATTGAAGAAGAAATTATAGTTATAGTTGATGAAGAAACGGAAGAAGAAACAGTTATAAAAAAGATTAAATTTCTTGAACAGGAAAAAGCAAAAAATGTATTAATGTTATCGCCGTTTAATTTTACGCAAGAATACGCACAAGCTGTGTTTACAATACCGTTAATGTATGGCAGTTCAGGACAGTTTTTAAAGCCAATGGAAAATGCAAGGGTAACAAGTGGATATGGATATAGGCAAGACCCATTTACCGGACAGCAATCATTTCATAAAGGAATAGATATGGTATCTCCGATAAATAATGCACCAATATTTGCTGTTTCAGATGGAACAGTGTATTCGACACCAAGTAGTAGTGTAGGTGGAAATATGCTTATTATAAAGCATAGTACATTAGATGGTGGAGTTATATATTCATTTTACGCACACTTAGCAACAGTAAATGTACAAGCCGGAGATACGGTTTATGCAGGACAGGTTGTTGCAACTGAAGGTGGTGGGAAGAATGACCCAAACCCTGGCAGCTCAACAGGACAGCATTTGCATTTTGAAATGAGGACTACTCCATCACCACAAAGCCATGTTAATCCAGAAGAGTATATTGGTAGTTTTGAGTAATAATAGTAGAGAATATACTTAAAATATGATATAATAAAATAAATATTTCAATGTAAAAGGAATTTAGTTATGGCTATTGAAAACAAGTTAGGACTTATAAATTCTGCTGACCTTGCTCGTGAAGAGGAAAGAATAAGCAAGAAGAAAGCTATAGAATTATTTGAAAACAATATATTAGATAATCTTGAAGCAGGAAAATTCGTATCATTACAAGCTATACATAAGTATCTTTTTGAAGATATTTATGTATTTGCAGGAAATGTAAGAACAGTAAATATTGCAAAAGGAAATTTTAGATTTGCACCAGTAATGTACTTACAAGTTGCACTAGAGAATATTGATAAAATGCCACAATCAAATTTTGATGAAATAATAGAAAAATATGTAGAAATGAATATTGCTCATCCATTTAGAGAGGGCAATGGACGAAGTACTCGTATATGGCTAGACTGCATATTAAAATCAGAAATAGGTAAAGTTATAGACTGGAGTAAGGTAGATAAAGAAGATTACCTGCTTGCAATGGAACGCAGTCCTATTAGAGATATTGAAATAAAACATATATTGAAAAATGCATTAACTGATGAGATTGATAGCAGAGAAATGTATATGAAAGGTATTGACCATAGCTATTATTACGAAGGATACACAACATTTAAAATTGAAGAATTATAACAGTAAAAACAACTCAAATGTAAAACACATATTGAGTTGTTTTTATTATATCTAAATATTATTTATACAACAAAAATACATAATGAAATTTGCCTTAAGGTAATACCTTGAAAAATGTATAAACCCTTTATTTTAAAGGGTTTATGAGATTGAGGTAATACCAAAATAGCAGTTTTTTGCTGAAAAATGGCATAAAATAGGTATTTTCTGCTAAAAGTAATACCAAAGGTAATACCAAGTTTAAAAGAAAAATGCAGACAGCTGTGCTGTTTACAGTGGTGGGGTAATACCAAAGGTATTACGCCTTTATCCTGTAACAAATTTTAGAACTTACCAATAATCAATGAAACAATGATAAAATTATACATAATAAAGGAGATAAAAATGAGTGTAGTTAAAACAGTGAAATTTGATGAACAAATGCTCAGTGATATTGAAAAAATAGCACATGAGAAAAACAGCACAATACATGCAGTTATGATAGAAGCGATGAAATTATATAGAGATTTTTATTATATGCAGAACAATGCAAGTATCATAAATCAAGAAATAATAAACATCTGCAAAGCAATTTCAAATAACAGCGAAAAATCTATCAATTATCAAACAAACAAATATTTAAGTGAACTAGCGATACAAAATGCAATCACAAATAAAATTCTTGCTAACAGCCTTGATATATCTTCAGATGAAGTTGATAGATATAGAGTTGAAGCAGTAGAGAATTTAAAACAAAATCAAAGGATTTTAAGATTGGAAAAGATGATAGAGTGATGAGGAATATCTATGCCAAAGTTAATAGTGAAAAGCGGATATATAAAAAGTGTAAAACATATATTTAATATTTTAGAATATGCTGGCAATAAAGTTAGTAAACAGGAAATTGTTTTTAAAGATAATACAATTAAAATTATTGATAATTGCAAGAAAATTGATTTATCTAAATATCCAGGAGCAAAAGGAGTAAGAGTTTATTATAAAGATAAAGAAAATCCTGATTATTTTTCGTCAAGAAATTATGATAAATATATGGAAGAAAAAATAACAGTGGAAAATATTCAAACACTGGAGTTGGCGAACGACGAAGAAAAAAATGGACCTCATGATATGAAAGACTTAGATTTTTATAAATATCTATCCTACATAGAAAATAGACTAGGCGTTGAAAAAATAGATGATAAAGGATTGTTTTCTCTTGAAGGAAATATCTCAATTTCTGATGCAAAAAGACAAGTTGAACAAGCAGAGGAAAATGGTGTTACAAGATTTTGGTCACATATAGTGTCTATGGATGCAATAGACGCAGAGGAAAAAGATTTTAATAATCGTGAGGCTTGGAAAAATTTGTAAAAGATGGAGATGAAACCGAACCGGGCTTTATGGTAGACAGAAAGGATAATGGCTCGTATGTAGATGTTTCTGATACATCAACTGTGCTTATTGCTCCTCCGGGAGGAAGAAAGACAACCAGCGTTATTGAACCATGTATTGAATATAATAGACGAGTAAATATAAATACTAAAGGAAACGGTGCGAGTATGATAATATCTTCTGTTAAAGAAGATTTATATTTTAATCATGCAGCAAGCCTTGCTAAAGCAGGGTATAAAACACCAACACTTAACTTTTGCAATGTTGAAAATAGTCATTTTTACAATATTTTAAATAATATAAACAAAGCGATTGATGTTTATAAAGCATCAGATGGAATAGAAAAAATAAAAGCATATGCAAAGGCAGAAAAATATGCAAAAATTTTAGCAGAAAGTATCGTAGACAATGTAACCGAAGTATCTAAAAATGAAGCAGGACAGTATTTTACAGAAACATCAAAAGGTTTGGTAACAGGTCTTGCTTTGCTTGTTTCAGAGTATGGAGAAGAAAATGAAAGACATATAATATCGGTTTTTAAGCTTATTATAGAGTTAAATGGCTTGGCTGAAGGTGCAACTGAAGTTAACCAAAAATCAAGATTGGCAGAACTGCTTGAACATGTAGACAATGAGCGTATAAAAAATTATGTTGGACCTTCAATGAGTGCAGATATGCGTTCTGCGATGAATATATTCTCTTCAGCATTAGGGAAATTGGTTGCATTTATTGATATGGAATTAGAACAGGTTATTTGCAGACATTCACCTGAACTAAGCGATGTTGATTTTATTGAAAATCCAACAGCTATTTTTATTATCTGTCCAGATGAAAACACAACAAGACACTTCTTTGCAAGCTTATTTATAAGATATTTAATGAATGACCTTATTGAACAGTCCAGAGAAACAGAAGGAGTGTTAAAACGCAAAGTATTATGCTTATGGGATGAGTTTGGAAATATGCCACCAATAAAAAATGTAGATATTCTTATAACTGCAGCAAGGTCAAGGAGAATAAGATTTTTAATTGCATTACAAAGTATTTCTCAACTTGAAAGTAAATACAATAAAAAGATGAGCGAAATTATCCTGGATTCTCTGCAGTGTACAATGTTTACATATGTATCACCAATGGCTTATCAGACTGCAGAGCTATTTTCAAAGATACTGGGAACAAGAACAGTTAAGACAGGTTCGGTTAGTCCATATTCAACTAATGGAGTTAATTATCAGATGATGTCACAACCACTATTAAGACCAAGTGATATAATAAAGATGGAAGCTACCAATTTTATTATTCTTAAAGGCGGTCAAAATCCTGTTAAAACACATCTTCCCTATTGGAAGGAATATTATAAGATTAAAGATGAAAAAGCAGAAAATGGACGCAAAAACGATGTTGTAATCATTGATTATTTGACAGTAAACAAAATTTTAAACCTGTCAAAAGAACCACCACTTGAAAAAGGACAATTTGATTAGAAAAAAGAGGAGAAGATAGTTTATCTTCTCCTCTTTAATTATTAAAGAAAGGGTTATTAGTATGAAATACATAATATTAAATGACAATGTACTTAATATGGGTTTAAAACCGTCAGAATTGCTTGTTTATGCCACTATTATGTCACTTAAGGATAAAGTTACAGGTAAAACAATTGCGTCATGTCGTGCAATTGCAAACTACTGTGGACTTTCTGAAAAAACAACATATATTGCATTAAATAATCTTGAAAACAAGGGATTAGTGCGTTCAAAACATCGTTATAACATGGATGGGAACTATATTGCAAAAATATATACAATAAAAAACTTGTTGGCAAAGGATTTTTTAAAGTTGATATATCTGCATTAAAAAGTGGTTTAACACCAACAGCATTTATGGTTTATTGTTTTTTATGTAAAAGTGCAAATGTAAAAAATAGAAAAGCAATATCTTCACTTAATAACTTGTCAAAAAAATTAAATATGACAGTAAAAACGGTTCTTAAAGCCATTGAAACACTTGTATATGAGTTACTTATCTCAAAGAGTAATTACATAGCGAAAAACGGCGGATTTGCCTGTAATAGATTTACAATATTGGATAGTGTAATTGAAGATAAAGAACAAAAGTTTTATGTAGTTGTAAAAGTATGTATAAAAAAGGTATGGGTTACTCTTACAAAACATAAGAATAACCCAATAGACTTATTATCTCAATACCTGTACCTTAAACATATTGATTAGAAGTCCTTAACCTTGACTTAATTATATCACAAAAAAATCAATTTAAAAGGGGTACTGTAAAAATTACACAACTATTCCTAATACCCACTATATAACTATAAAAGAATAAACTAATATTAGTTTAATTAGTATATACTAATAGATTAGTAGGCGATATGAACTTTTGATTTATACACTATTTTTTCTTTAAGTGCAGTTTTATTTGATAACGATATAAATTGATGTTATTATAGATGTTATTATATTAGATAATAAATGTTTAGTGGTGTATACATAAAA
>JAHHUE010000009.1 GCA_020024155.1 Oscillospiraceae bacterium
ATACACCTACCTTCTCTGCCAATTTTTCTTGTGATATTTTTTGATTTTCTTAAATTTCGCAAATTATCTCCAAACTTCATTAAATAAACTGTCTCCTAACTTTTTTATTGCCTTAATTTTAAGTTTTTTGTGGGCATATTTCTACCAACTTTGAGTTGCGTTTTGTTATTTTAGTAAATATTTTGCAATTTTAATGGATTAAAACAAAAAATCAATCATTTCTGATTGATTTTTTGTTTGCATACTTGAATGTGTTAATTTTTGGAGCTGGTGACCGGATTTGAACCGACAACCAACGGTTTACGATACCGTTGCTCTACCGTTGAGCCACACCAGCATGGAAACAATTTTACACCTAAATTCACACATTTTCAATACATAAATATGTCTATAACACGATTTCTAGTCAAATTATTATTTTTTTGGTAAAAATGCAGAAATAAAGACGTGAATATTTAATTCAAGACAAAATTTTTATAATTACTTACAATTGAAAAAACAACTTAAATGGAGTAAAATATAAATGAAAAGGGCAAATAAACACATCTTGCCCATAAATTTAATAAGAAAATCGATATAATCCGAGGAATATGGCCTCGGCGTCTCTACCGGGTTACCGTAAAAAACCTGACTATTGATTAGTGAATTTGGCTTTTATGAAACTTTATTTATTAATTGTGTTTCGTATAGCTATATTTGGCTTTTTATAAACACAGAGACGCATATGAGTGTTTCTGTGTTTTTTGTTGATTTTCAATTTTTTTGAGGAAGGTAAGTATTATGAAAAAAGTAGCAATTGTTATGGGAAGCGACAGCGATTTGGGTGTAATGGAAAAAGCAGCTAAAAAGCTTGAAAGCTTTGGTGTTGAATATGAAATGAGAATTATGTCAGCACATAGAACACCTTCTGCTGCATGTGAATACAGCTCAAATGCAAAAGAAAACGGTTTTGGTGTTATTATAGCAGCAGCTGGCAAAGCAGCTCATCTTGCAGGTGTTCTTGCTGCACATACAACATTGCCAGTTATAGGCGTGCCAATTAAATCTTCAACTTTAGATGGTCTTGACGCTCTTTTATCAACTGTTCAGATGCCGAGTGGTATCCCAGTTGCAACTGTTGCAATTGACGGTGCAGAAAATGCTGCAATTCTTGCTGTACAGATGCTTGCTGTAAGTGATGAAGAACTTAGCAAAAAACTTTCACAGATGAAAGTTGATATGGAAAATGCAGTTCTTGAAAAAGACAGAAAACTTAACAATAAATAATTTTTAAATGGCTTTATAAAATAGGAGAAAACATATATGTCTGGATGTAAATGTAAAGACAGCAGAGGCTTGCATGAAGAATGTGGCGTATTTGCTATAACAAATGGCGGTAATACAAATATTGATGTTGCCGGTGAAACTTATTACGCTCTTTATGCACTTCAACACAGAGGTCAGGAAAGTTGCGGTGTAACTGTTAATGATGGCGGTGTGCTTACAACAGTTAAAGGCGTTGGCCTTGTACCAGAGGTACTTACACCTGAAAGTATGGCTAAATTGCCAAAAGGTAAAGCAGCTATTGGTCATGTTAGATATGCACCAAAAAGTCAGATTGATGTTGTTAATGCTCAGCCTATGGTTGTAAGACATTCAAAAGGTACTTTGGCTTTGGCTACAAACTCATGCTTGTTAAATACAACAGAACTTAGAACAGAAATGCAGTCAAGAGGTACTTTTTTCCAAGGTAACAGTGATTCTGAAGTTATGGCTTACCTCATTGCAAGAATGCGTTTGGAATGTCATAGCATTGAAAGAGCTGTTGAACTTGCTATGGAACACTTTGAAGGTGCATACTCATTTGTTGTTATGTCTCCAAGAAAAGTTATTGCTGCAAGAGACCCTCATGGGTTTAAACCTCTTTGTATAGGTAAACACAAAGATGGATATGTTTTTGCAAGTGAAAGCTGTGCTCTTGATGTTGTTGGCGCAGAATATATAAGAGATGTTAAAGCAGGCGAAATTGTTGCTATTATCGACAATGAACTTGTTGTTTATAAAGATGGTAAAGACCATCCAGATGGACTTTGCGTTTTTGAATATGTATACTTTGCAAGACCTGACAGTGTTATCGAAGGTGCAAGTGTTCACAGAGCAAGAAGAAGAGCAGGCGAATTGCTTGCCAAAGCGTTCCCAGCTGATGCAGATGTTGTTATCGGTGCCCCGGACTCAGGTCTTGATGCTGCCCAAGGTTATGCACAGGAAAGTGGTATACCATATGGCGTTGGTCTTTTGAAAAATAAATACATAGGCAGAACATTTATTCAGCCAGTACAAAGCCAGAGAGAAAACTCTGTAAAAATTAAACTTAACCCTATTAGCGAAACAGTTAAAGGGAAAAGAGTTGTTCTTGTTGATGACAGCATTGTGCGTGGTACAACAAGTGCAAGAGTTGTTAAAATTTTAAGAGAAGCAGGCGCAAAAGAGGTTCATCTCAGAATAACATCACCTGTGTTTAAATATAACTGCTATTTTGGTACTGATATAGGCGATACATCAGACCTTATTGCAAACAGAATGCCAGAAGAAGAAATTGCAGCTGCAATCGGTGCAGACAGCCTTGGTTTCTTGTCACTTGAAGATACAAAGAAAATTGCAACAGGTGTTTGCAAGGATTACTGTGTTGGCTGTTTCAACGGTGAATATCCAATATGCGTTGAAAAAGCAGGTCAAAAAGATAAATACGAGCAAAAAATAATTTAACCCAATATAAAATGATTTGTAGGAGAGGTATTGTTATGTCAAACTTTACAGAAAGTTATAAAGCAGCAGGCGTTGATGTAACAGCTGGATATAAAGCTGTTGAACTTATGAAAGAAAGTGTACAGAAAACCATGACAAGCGCTGTGCTTAACGGACTTGGTGGCTTTGGCGGTATGTTTGAACTTCCACAAGGTTATAAAAACCCTGTTTTAGTTTCTGGTACAGACGGTGTTGGCACAAAACTTAAACTTGCATTTTTGCAGGACAAACACGATACAGTTGGTATTGACTGTGTTGCTATGTGTGTAAACGATATTGTTTGCTGTGGTGCAAAACCATTGTTTTTCCTTGACTATGTTGCAGTTGGCAAAAATATACCAGAAAAAGTTGCAAGTATTGTTTCTGGCGTTGCAAAAGGATGCCTTGAATCTGGTTGCAGTCTTATTGGTGGCGAAACTGCTGAAATGCCAGGTTTCTACCCAGTTGACGAATACGACCTTGCAGGCTTTGCAGTTGGTATTGTTGATAAAGAAAATATACTTGATAACAACAATGTAAAAACAGATGATGTTCTTATTGCAATTCCTTCAAGCGGTGTACACTCTAACGGTTTTTCTCTTGTAAGAAAAGTGTTCAATGTTGAAAGCGCTGACCTTAACCAATACATTGAATCTCTTGGATGTACAATCGGAGAAGCTCTCCTTACACCAACAAAATTATATGTAAAACCAGCTCTTGCTGTTTTGGAACAAGTTAAAGTTAAAAGTATTGCTCATATCACTGGTGGCGGTTTCTTTGAAAATATTCCAAGAGCTTTGCCAAAAGGTAAAACTGCTAAAATCAAAAAAGATGATGTAAGAATTTTGCCTATATTTGACCTTATCAGACAAACTGGTAATATTCCTCTTGACCATATGTTCTCAACATTTAATATGGGTGTTGGTATGGTTATGATTGTAAGCAAAGAAGATGCTGACAAAACAATTGAAATTCTTAAAGCAAACGGCGAACAGGCTTATGTTCTTGGCAGTGTTGTTGATGGCGAAGAAGGAGTTATTTTATGTTAAGAGTTGCTGTTTTGGTTTCTGGTGGCGGAACAAACTTACAAGCTATAATTGATGCACAGACAGCGGGAATTATAAAAGACGCAAAAGTTGAGTTGGTTATAAGCAATGTTTCTACTGCTTATGCTTTGGAAAGAGCAAAAAACGCAAACATTAAAACAGCGGTTATACGCAAAAAAGATTTTGAAAATGTGCAACTTTGGGAAAAATCTCTCAGCGATGAGCTTACATCAAATAATATAGACCTTATCGTTCTTGCAGGATTTATGACTATTCTCTCAGCAGAGTTTGTAAATAAATTTCCAAACAAGATTATAAATGTTCATCCGGCGTTAATTCCAAGCTTTTGCGGAGAAGGCTTTTATGGTTTGAAAGTTCACGAAGCTGCTTTGGAAAAAGGTGTAAAAATTACCGGCGCAACCGTTCATTATGTAAACGAAATTGCTGACGGCGGAGAAATTATTATGCAAAAGCCAGTTGAGGTTTTAGAGGGCGACACTCCTGAAACATTGCAGAAAAGAGTTATGCAGCAGGCAGAATGGGACATTTTGCCAAGAGCAATTCAGCTTATTGCTCAACAGACAATTAAAGGCACATTATAAAAATATGTGCAACAATAAAGACATTTTATGAGGAAAACATTATGAATATAGCATCTTATTTGCAGAGCAAAGAATATCCAGGCAGAGGTATTCTTGTTGGTAAAACAAGCACAGATATTGTTATGGCATACTTTATTATGGGCAGAAGTGTTAACAGTCAGAACAGAATTTTTGAATTGACTGATGACGGTATAAGAACAAAAGCTTTTGATGAAAGCAAAATGGAAGACCCTTCCCTTATAATTTATGCTCCTGTAAGAAAAGTTGGCGATGTAACAGTTGTTACAAATGGCGACCAGACAGATACAATAAGAGATTTTCTTGTTAAAGGTGATAGCTTTGAAAACGCATTGCGTACAAGAGAGTTTGAACCTGACGGACCAAACTGGACACCAAGAATTTCTGCAATTGTAAATGCAGACGGCTCTTTTAAAATGTCTATTCTCAAAAGCGATAACGGAAACGAAAATCAGTGTTTGAGATACTTCTATGAATACGAAAGTCCACTTGAAAATCAAGCAAGAATTATTCATACATACAATGATAACGGAAACCCTATCCCTTCTTTTGAAGGCGAACCAAAAACAGTTTGCGGTATCCAAGGCGATATAGATACTGTTACAGATATGCTTTGGAACAGTCTTAACAGTGATAATAAAGTTAGCTTGTTTGTACGCTTTGTAAACAGAACAACCGGCGAAACAACAACAAGAATAGTAAATAAGAATAAATAATATAGGAGTGTTTAAAATGAAAGAACTTGAACTTAAATATGGTTGCAACCCAAACCAGAAACCTTCTAGAATTTTTATGGCAGAAGGAGAACTTCCAATTGAAGTTCTTAACGGACGCCCGGGTTATATCAACTTTCTTGACGCATTTAACGGCTGGCAGCTTGTAAAAGAACTTAAAAGAGCAACAGGTTTGCCTGCTGCAACAAGCTTTAAACACGTAAGCCCTGCCGGTGCTGCTGTTGGACTTCCACTTTCTGATACTCTTAAAAAAATATATTTTGTTGAAGGTATGTGCCTTTCTCCACTTGCTTGTGCTTATGCAAGAGCAAGAGGTGCAGACAGAATGTCCTCTTTTGGCGATTTTATTGCTTTAAGCGATGTTTGTGACGCTCAAACTGCAAAAATTATTGCAAGAGAAGTTTCTGACGGCGTTATAGCTCCTGGCTACACAGAAGAAGCTTTGGAAATACTTAAAAGTAAAAGAAAAGGCACATATAATGTAATCAAAATTGAAGAAAGCTACACACCTAATCCAGTTGAAAGAAAAGATGTTTTTGGTATCACTTTTGAACAGGGCAGAAATGAGCTTAAAATTGACAAAGACAGCTTTGAAAATATTGTGACAGAAAACAAAGAACTTTCAGATAAAGCAAAAATTGACCTTGCAATTGCTATGATTACTCTTAAATATACACAGTCTAACTCTGTATGTTATGTAAAAGACGGTCAGACAATTGGTGTTGGTGCAGGCCAGCAAAGCCGTATTCACTGCACACGCCTTGCAGGTAATAAAGCTGATATTTGGTGGCTTCGTCAGCACGAAAAAGTTTTAAATCTTAAATTTGTAGAAGGTATCGGCAGAGCAAACAGAGATAATGCTATTGATGTTTATATCTCTGATGAATGTGATGACGTTCTTGCTGAGGGTGTATGGCAGACTATTTTTGCAGAAAAACCTGAAAGATTGACAACAGAAGAGAAAAAAGAATGGATTGCTCAGCTTTCCGAAGTTGCTCTCGGTTCTGACGCATTTTTTCCATTTGGTGACAATGTTGAAAGAGCAAGAAAATCCGGAGTTTGCTATATCGCTCAGCCAGGTGGCTCTATTAGAGATGATAATGTTATCGAAACTGCAAACAAATATGATATGGTAATGTCATTTACAGGAATTAGATTGTTCCATCACTAAGATTTAAGCTATAAAATATATTTACCAAAAGGAGAAAATTATGAGAATTTTGGTTGTTGGTGGCGGCGGAAGAGAACACGCAACAGTTAAAAGCCTTGCAAAAGAAGGCAGAGAAATTTTCTGCGCACCAGGCAATGCAGGCATTGCAAACCTTGCTACTTGTGTTGACATTAAAACAAATGATATAGACGGCATTGTAAAATTTGCAACAGAAAATAAAATTGACCTTGCAGTTGTAAGTCAAGATGAACCTTTGGTGCTTGGTATGGTTGACGCTTTGCAAAATGCAGGAATAAGAGCATTTGGACCAAACAAAGCTGCTGCTATTATTGAAGGAAGTAAGGCTTTTTCCAAAGACCTTATGAAAAAATATAATATCCCAACTGCAAAATATGAAAAATTTACAGATAGCGAAAAAGCTATAAATTACATTAAAGAACAAAACAGCTATCCAACAGTTATCAAAGCAAGTGGACTTGCTCTTGGCAAAGGTGTTATCATTGCTGAAAACTTTGAAGACGCAAAAGAAGCTGTTATAGAAATGCTTGAAGGTGGAAAATTCGGCGAAAGCGGTAACGAAATTGTTATTGAAGAATTTCTTACAGGTACAGAAGTTTCTGTTTTGGCTTTTACAGATGGTAAATGCGTAAAACCTATGATTTCTTCCAAAGACCACAAAAGAGCTTTTGACGGAGATAAAGGACTTAATACTGGTGGTATGGGCGTTATTGCTCCAAACCCTGTTTATACAAAAGATGTTGAAAAACAAGCTTTTGAACAAATCTTTATCCCAACAATAAACGCTATGAACGCAGAAGGCAGAACTTTTAAAGGCGTTTTATACTTTGGTCTTATTATCACAGAACAAGGTCCAAAAGTTATTGAATATAACTGCCGTTTCGGTGACCCAGAAGCTCAGGTTTGTTTGTCTCTTTTAGACACCGACCTTTTGGAAATTATGAATGCTGTTATTGACGGACAGCTTGAAAAAGTTGATTTTTCAAATAAAGAAGGCGCAGCAATTATTGTTATGATGTGCTCTGGCGGATACCCTGAAAGCTATGCAAAAGGCAAAGAAATTTCTGGTATAAACGCAGATGGTCAAAGTGATAAGTTTGATTATATTTTCCATTCCGGCACAGCAATTAAAGACGGAAAATATGTTTCAAACGGTGGTAGAGTACTTGGCTTTGTATGCCTTGGCAAAGATGTTAAAGACGCACAAGACAAAGTTTATGCAAATATAGACAGTGTAAAATTTGAAAATAGCTTCTATCGTCACGATATAGGAGGAAAAATATAATGGTATATCGTGTTTATGTTTCTAAAAAAGAAAGTTACAACAACGAAGATAAATCTGTTTTGGCAGATTTACGCAATAACCTCGGTATAGAAAATGTAAAAAAAGTTAAAATCTATAATCGTTATGATGTTGAAAATATCGAAAAAGATGTTTTTGACAGCGCAGTAAAAAGCATTTTTTCTGAAATGCAGGTTGATGACAGATTTGACAGCATAAAAATTACTGACAGAACTTTTGCTGTTGAACTTTTGCCAGGTCAGTTTGACCAGCGTGCAGACAGCGCTCAGCAATGTGTTCAGTTTGTAACAGCAGGTGTAAGACCAACTGTTAAATATGCAAAAGTTTATAAACTTTCCGGCGATATAACAGACGAAGAATTTGAAAAAATTAAAAAATATCTTGTAAACCCTGTTGAAGCAAGAGAAGCTTCTATGGAAAAACCAAGAACTCTTAAAGAAGAATATCCAGTGCCAGCAAAAACACCAGTTTTTGAAGGCTTTACAGATATGACAAAGGCTGATTTTGAAGTTTTTGTAAAAGAAAACAGTCTTGCTATGGATGCTGACGACCTTGCTTTCTGTCACGATTACTTTAAAAATACAGAAAAAAGAAACCCAACTCTTACTGAAATAAAAATGATTGATACCTATTGGTCTGACCACTGCCGTCATACAACATTTATGACACAGCTTGACGATATAGTTATCGAAGATGAAAATATAAAAGCAAGTTGGGATAAATATCTTGAAATTAAAGAAGAATTATATCCAAATAAAAATCGTCCTGTTACTCTTATGGAGCTTGCTACTATCGGTGCAAAATATCTTAAAAGAACAGGCAGACTTAAAAGCCTTGATGAAAGCGAAGAAATCAATGCTTGCAGTGTAAAAATTGATGTTTCTATTGATGACAGAAAAGAAAAATGGCTTTTGATGTTCAAAAATGAGACTCATAACCACCCAACAGAAATTGAGCCTTTCGGTGGTGCTGCAACTTGTCTTGGCGGTGCTATCCGTGACCCACTTTCCGGCAGAAGTTATGTTTATCAGGCAATGAGAATTACCGGCGCTGCTGACCCAACTGTTCCAGTGAGTGAAACAATTGAAGGTAAATTGCCACAGATTAAAATTTGTCAGACAGCTGCTGCTGGATATGCTTCATACGGCAACCAGATTGGTCTTGCTGCCGGACATATTGAAGAAACTTATCATCCTGGATTTATGGCAAAAAGAATGGAAGTTGGTGCTGTTGTTGGTGCTGCTCCTGCAAAAAATGTTGTTAGAAAACAACCTAAACAAGGTGATGTTATCATCTTGCTTGGTGGTGCAACTGGTCGTGATGGATGTGGCGGTGCAACAGGGTCTTCCAAAGCTCACGATGTTTCTTCTATAAAAGAATGTGGCGCAGAAGTTCAAAAAGGTAATGCTCCAGAAGAAAGAAAAATTCAGAGATTGTTCCGTGACGGCGAAGTTACAAGAATGATTAAGCGTTGTAACGACTTTGGCGCAGGCGGTGTTGCTGTTGCTATTGGCGAATTGGCTGACAGCCTTATTATTGACCTTGACAAAGTGCCTAAAAAATATGAAGGTCTTACTGCAACTGAACTTGCAATCAGCGAAAGCCAAGAAAGAATGGCTGTTGTTGTTTCTGCAAGAGATGCAAAGAAATTTATTAAAGCTAGTGAAAAAGAAAATCTCTCTGCTGTTATGGTTGCAAAAGTTACAGATACAAACCGTTTGCAAATGCTTTGCGATGGCGAAATGATTGTTGACCTTGACAGAAATTTCCTTAACAGTGCAGGTGCAACAAAATATGCTCAGGCTAAGGTTGAAAAACAAGGTCTTGTGCAAGAACCTGTTACAGAAGATGTATACGAAAAATGGGAAAAAATGATTGCAGACCTTAATGTTTGCTCTCAGCGTGGTCTTGTTGAACGCTTTGACTCCACAGTTGGCGGCGGTACAGTTCTTATGCCTTATGGTGGTGCAAGACAGCTTACACCTGCTCAGTCTATGGCTGCTCTTATAAACAGTCCAAAAGGAGAAGTTCACACAGCATCAATCATGGCTCACGGTTTTGACCCATATCTTGCTACACAAAGTCCATACTATTCAGCATACTATGCTACAATTCACTCTGTTGCAAAACTTATTGCAACTGGCGGCGATATTGGCAAAACATGGCTTAGTTTCCAAGAATATTTTGAAAGACTTAGAAAAGAACCGACTCGCTGGGGCAAACCACTTGCTGCACTTCTTGGTAGTATGGAAGCTCAACTTGCCCTTGGCACAGGTGCTATTGGCGGTAAAGACAGTATGTCCGGCTCTTTTGAAAATATTGATGTTCCACCATCACTTATTTCATTTGCTTGTGGTGTGACAGAGGCAGACAATATTATCTCACCAGAATTCAAATGCGTTGGTAATTCTGTATACCTTGTTGAACCTAAAATGGCTGAAAACGGTCTTTATGATGAAGAAAGCCTTGTAAAAACTTATAAAGCTTTGCAGAAAGCTATTAAAGAAAAGAGAATTATCTCTGCTTGGGCTATCGGTTTTGGCGGTATTGCAGAAGCTGTTACAAAAATGAGTTTTGGTAACGCAATTGGTGTAAAACTTGATAACAAACTTACACAAGATGAACTTTTCAGCAAAAAATACGGTGCATTTGTTATTGAAACTGACGGTGTTCTCCGTTTTGGTAAAAAAATCGGTACTACAATAGATAAATATGCTATTATATATAACCGTAAACACATTAAACTCAGCAAACTTGAAGAAAACTGGGAAAGCACACTTGAAGGTGTTTATCCATCAAACACATCTTTGCAGAAAGCAAAACCAGTTGAAAATATCAGCTATGAGTTTAAAGGTGAAAGAGTTTCTCCTGCAATTAAAGTTGCAACTCCAAAAGTTCTTATACCTGTATTCCCAGGTACAAACTGCGAATATGATGTTGCAAGAGCATTTGAACGTGCAGGTGCTGAAACTGAAATTTTTGTTGTTCGCAACCGTAAACCAGAAGAAGTTATGCAGAGTGCAAAAGATTTGGCAGAACTTATCAAAAAAGCAAACATTGTTGCTCTTCCTGGTGGTTTCTCCGGTGGTGACGAACCAGACGGAAGTGCAAAATTCATTATTTCACTTTTGAGAAATCCTCTTGTTGCTGAACAAATTACAGAACTTTTGGAAAATCGTGACGGTCTTATGACAGGTATTTGTAACGGTTTCCAAGCTCTTATCAAACTTGGGCTTGTTCCATACGGTAAGATTGTTGAACCAAGCGCTGATATTCCAACACTTACATTCAACAGTATTGCTCGTCATCAATCCCGCCTTACACATACAAGAGTTGCTTCCAACAAATCTCCTTGGCTTATGCACCACAATGTAAATGACTTTGCAACTTCTGCAACAAGCCATGGTGAAGGCAGATTTATTGCTCCTCAGGAAGTTATTGACCAGCTTATCAAAAATGGTCAGATTGCAACACAGTATGTTGATTTGTCTGGCAATGCTACAAGTGATATTCTCTTTAACCCTAACAACTCTATGATGGCTATTGAAGGTATTACAAGCCCTGACGGCAGAGTTTTTGGTAAAATGTGTCACGATGAAAGATGGTCTGACAGAAACTACAAAAATGTTCCAAACAGTCGTGGCTTGGAAATGTTCCGTGGCGCTGTTGACTATTTCAAAAAATAAAAATATCACATTATAATGTGTAAATATTTTCCGATTTTATCTGATTATCGTCTTTATGCTTTAATTTGATAAAATCGGAATTTTATTTTGACCATCATAATGGACGCAAAAAAGCAGGAAACCTTGAAAAAGATTTCCTGTTTGATGTATTATTGCAGAATAGCGGTATTCAGTTTTATATTTCAAAATTGTGATAGCACTTTAAGCTGTTGCTTTTCGGAGTACTGTTTGGCAGAGAGAAACTAATGTGCGGGAGAAACCTATTCAATTCTCTTTTTCAATCTCTTGCTCAACTTTATCCAATTTGTCCAAAATGAAATCTGTAAATTTGTTTTCTACATACCCCTCTGGATACATCGCTTCCAAATCTTTTCTTACATCATTGAAGGTCTGTCGCACTTTTTTTTGCTCTTCGGGTGTCAGATCATTCCAGTTTTGGTTATTTAAATAAGTATATCTATTCATTATAAGTAAACTCATGCCCAATATAAAAGTGACGAGAACCAAATTCTTTATTTTTTTCATTCGTTTTCCCCTTTCTTTTTAGGCAAGACCATACTTTGCTAATAACCCTAATGCAGCAAAAAACAACACTGCGGTGATAGCACTTGTAGCTACAACTAAAATAATCATAATTGCTTGCCTATATTCTTTTGGAAAATTTTTCTTTTCTAGTGTAGGAACTACCATCTTATTTTCAGTACCTAATAAAATGTAATCTGTACTCACATTATAAATATGTGTTAGCTTTATTATATTGTCGATTTCTGGTTTTCCTTGTCCACTTTCCCATTTGGAAACAGCTTGCCTTGAAATCTCTAGCATATCAGCTATTTGCTCTTGGGAATATCCTGTTTTTTTTCGCAATTCTTGAAGTCTTTCTGCTATGTCCATATCATCACCTCTTCTGATAAAAATAATATTACAACTTGATGGTTGCGTGCCACCAACCAGTATGTATTTGCTGTCAACTATCTGTTGCAATTTAGAAAATTTGAGTTGACTTATGACTTTATGGTATATTATTACTCATTATATCATATTTTTTATGTAAATTGCCATAGATAAGTTCTCGTTTGAGTGGGTTTTATTTCAAAATTTGAAAATCAGTATTCAAGGTATACTTTGTCATAAAAATGCCGCCATCGAAAAATTTTGTGTTTGTATAATGAGTAAAATTATAGTGTATAGGTATGAACTTTTCTACTTTTTTCATTGAAAGGGATAGTTAGGACGGCTATCTTGTTTGTTACCTTATGTTTCTCTATCGAACATAGATATTACACATAGGCTTGTCACCTTGATTTTTATTTTTGTGTATTATATAATAAATTGAATATTTATGTTCTAAAATAAATTATTTTGATATACGGGAAAGGGCTTTACAAGTAGAGGTTTTTTAATGTTATTTAATTCATACATATTTGTATTTTTATTCTTGCCAATGTCGCTTATTGGCTATTTTACTCTTAATAAATTTAAGAAATACTCCTTGGCAAAAATATTTCTTATAGGTATGTCATTTTGGTTTTATGGATATTTTAACCCATGGTATCTTATCATTATGCTTGCAAGCATTATTGTGAACTATGTTTTATCCAATAAAATGCTTAAAACGGAAAATAATTCTCTGAGAAAAATAATGCTTATTGTGGGAATTGTATTTAATATAGGTATTTTATTCTATTTTAAATATTACGACTTCTTTTTCTCAAACATAAACTCTGCTTTTGGTACGGATTTTACTATGAAAAATCTGGTTTTACCTTTGGGTATAAGCTTTTTCACCTTCCAACAGCTTTCCTATGTTATAGACAGTTATAAAAAAACAGTGCCGGTTTACAACTTCTTTGACTATTCTTTGTTTGTAACTTTCTTTCCTCAATTAGTTGCCGGCCCTATCGTTTTGCACAGTGAAATTGTTCCTCAGTTTGCCGATAAATCAAAGAAAAAACCAATTGCAGACAATTTTGCAAAAGGTCTTATGTCGTTCAGCTTTGGTATGGCAAAAAAAGTTTTGATTGCTGATACTCTTGGCAGAATTGTAAACTGGGGTTTTAATAATATTTCAATGCTCAGTTCAACAACTGCTGTTCTTGTTATGTTCAGCTACACCTTGCAATTGTACTTTGATTTTTCCGGTTATTGCGATACTGCAACCGGTATTGCTTATATGTTCAATATAAAATTGCCTATGAACTTTAACTCTCCGTACAGAGCTACAACTATTCTTGATTTCTGGGACAGATGGCATATTACACTTACAAGATTTTTCAAAAATTATGTTTATTTTCCTCTTGGCGGCAGCAAAAAAGGCAAAGTGCGTACATATATAAATGTTTTTATTGTTTTTGTTGTAAGTGGTATTTGGCACGGCGCAAACTGGACTTTTATTATTTGGGGTATGATACACGGTCTATTTAGTGTATTTACAAGAATATTTAAAAAATATATTGATAAAATACCAAAAATTATTAACTGGGTTGTTACTTTTGCGTTTGTAAATCTTGCGTGGGTTATTTTCCGTGCAAAAGATGTTACACAAGTAAGACAATTCTACTACAAGCTTTTTAAAGAAACCACAGGACCTATTCCTGATGAACTTTTAGAGGCTTTTGCTTTGCCTGAAATAAAACTGGTTGAAAGACTCTATGGATTGCAATATCCTAATATTACTTTGTGGATTTTGCTTGCTTTTGTGGCTTTCTGTTTCTTTGCAAGCGTATTTATGAAAAACACAAATGAGAGAATAAACAAATTTAAGCCAACTGTAATAGGCTGTATTGTAACAGCATTTTTACTTGCATATACAATTGTTTCACTTTCTGGAATAAGCACTTTCCTTTACTTTAACTTCTAAGAGGTAATTTGATGAATTCTAAAAAGTTTTTAGCTATAACTCTATTTTTTACTGTGGCTTTGCTTTGTGCAGTGGCTATTCCTATAATTAAATATGACCCGTTTTTTCATTATCACGGACCAGTTGAAGGCAAAGAATATAATCTATACAACCAAAGATATATTACTGATGGTATTATAAAGTACTTTGATTATGATGCAATGATTATCGGCACATCTATGACAGATAACTTTAAAACATCTGATATGGACAGAATTTACGGAACTCACTCTATAAAAGTGCCTTTGCCTGGGGCTTCATTTAAAGAGATAAATCAAAATATAGAAAAAGCTGTAAAATCTAATCCAAACTTGAAAATCGTTGTAAGAGCATTGGATTTTGTAAACTTTTATGCTGATAAAGACTATATGAGTTATGATAAAGATATGTATCCAACATATCTTTATGACGATAATATATTTAATGATGTTAAGTATGTTCTTGATAAAGAAGTTTTAACAAAATCTGTTGTGGGCGATATATTGCTCTTTACCAAAGACGGAAACAAAACAACGGATTTTGATACATATTCTGCTTGGAATCATCTATATGTTTTCAGCAAAGATGCAACTCTTGCTACCTACGAAAGACCTGAAAAAATTGCTCCGATGGATACTTTTACTGAGGAATATAGAGAAACAGTATACGGAAATACTTATCAGAATATAATTCAAGTTGCAAAAGAAAATCCAGATGTTCAATTTTATTATTTCTATACTCCGTACAGTATTGCTTATTTTGACAGGGAATATCGTGAGGGCAGACTTGTGAGAAATATTGATTCTGTTGAATATGCAACTGAATTGATTTTAAATGAATGTCCTAATATTAAGCTTTACTCTTTCTTTGGGCTTACTGACCTTATAACTAATTTGGATAACTATAAGGATGTTATTCATTACAGTGACCTTGTAAATTCTCAGATTTTAACATTTATGGATATGGAGATAGGGCTGCTTACAAAAGAAAATTATAAAGAACATTTTGATTTTATGAGAGATTTTTATCTCAATTACGATTATGATTCAATTTTTGAATAATTGATATATAAGGTGTTATAATGGACAATTTGCATAATGAAAAATTAAATACACAACCAGTGAGAGTTCTTCATTGTGTTGCCGGTGTTGCTCGTGGTGGATATGAGGCGTTTATTATGAATGTATATCGCAATATCGACCGAAGTAAAGTTCAGTTTGATTTTTTATACAGCTTTGACGGTGTATATAAAGATGAAATTCAACAACTTGGCGGAAAATTGTATCAGATACCTTTTATTACCCAAAAAGGTCCATTTGCTTATACAAGTGCAGTAAGAAAATTTTTTAATGAGCATAATGAATATAAAATTGTTCATTCCCATATGGATAAGTTTAGTGGACTTATAATGCGTGAGGCAAAAAAAGCCGGTGTCCCAGTGAGAATTGCTCATAGCCATAATATAGCCAACGAAGGTGGACTGGCTTTTAAAATTGTAAAAGATTATTATGGCAAAATGATTGAGCCAAACTGTACAGACCGTTTTGCTTGCAGTGCTGATGCAGCTAAATGGTTGTTTGGTAATGAAAAAACAGAAATTGTAAAAAATGGCATAGATTTATCAAAATTTATATGCAAAGATAACAGAGATAAAGATAAATTTGTAATTACTGCCGTTGGCAGATTTACTCAGCAGAAAAATCACGATTTTCTTATTGATGTATTCAATTGTGTTTGTAAAAAGAAGGATAACGCATTGCTCTATCTTGCAGGCACAGGCCATTTGCAAGCACAGATACAGGAAAAAGTGAATAAGCTTGGGCTTAGTTCAAAAGTTGTTTTTTTAGGTGACTGTAATGATGTATCTTCTCTTATGAATAAAACAGATATTATGTGCTTGCCAAGCTTATTTGAAGGCTTGGGTATTGTATTTGTAGAGGCTCAAAGCTGTGGTGTTAAATGTGTTACAAGCACCAATGTACCACAAGAGGCAAAAGTGAGTGATGATATTTATTATTTACCTCTTGATAAAGGTGCTGAATACTGGGCAGATTTCATTTTATCTGTTGATGTTTGCAAGAAAAATGATAATCACAAATCTGTTAGAGATTGTGGATATGATATTTTTGATACAGCAAAAAAACTTGAACAGTTTTACATTGATAAATATTCTCGAATTGGAGAGAGATGATGATTACAATTTTTACATCTACATATAACAGAGCATATATATTGCCAGAGCTATATCAATCATTACAAAGACAAACTTGCAGAGATTTTGAGTGGATAATTGTTGATGATGGAAGCACAGATAATACTGAGCAAATTGTCAATGAATGGATAAGTGAAAATATTTTAGATATATCTTATATAAAAGTTGAAAATGGCGGTAAACAACGCGCTATAAATATTGGTGTGCAAAAAGCTAAGGGCGAGTATTTTTGGATTGTAGACAGTGATGACTGCCTTTTGGATAACAGTGTGAAAATTGCTCAGAAATGGATTGATACTTTGCCTAAAAATGAAAAATTTGCAGGTGTTGCCGGAACTATTTCCGATAGAAGTTTTAAAATTATAGGCTCTACATTTGATGGCGAATATGTTGATGCAACAAGCCTTGAAAGAAGTAAATATAACATTACAGGCGATAAAAGCGAGATTTTTGCAACTGAGGTTTTGAGGAAATTTCCTTTTCCAAAATTTGAAAAAGAAAAATTTGTACCAGAGGCTCTTGTTTGGAACAGAATTGCTAAATCTGGATATAAACTGCGTTGGTTTAACGAAATTATATATGTTACTGAGTATTTGCCAGATGGATACAGTAAGAATATAGATAAAATTCTTATAACTAACTGGAAAGGATATTCCCTTTATGTAAAAGAAGTTATATCTTCTCCTATGGATTTGAAAAATAAAATTTTAATCGGTGGTGCTTACTGCGTCAGAGGTATAAAAAAATTATGCGGAATATATTAAATCCAAAATTAAGTGTTGTTATCACTATGTATAACAATGAAAAATATATAGATGAATGTATAAAAAGTGTTCTTAATCAAAAATATCAAGATTTTGAAATTATACTTGTAGATGCAGATAGTAAAGATAACACTGCCAAAATATGCAAAAATTATGAGGAAAAATATGATTTTATAACTTTTGTGCAGGCAGAAAATAAAGGACCGTCACATTCCAGAAATGAGGGAATGAAATATGCAAAAGGAGAATATCTTACTTTTGTTGACGGAGACGATATTATAAGTGATGATATGTATTCTGTTCTTATGCAGAATATGGAAAATGAAAATCTTGATGTTATTTACTGCACTTGTTACAGATTTTTTGATGATGATATTCAAAAAAGAAGTATGAGAAATATTGCAGAGGTCTATTGTGAAAATAAATCTGATATATACAACAAAATGGTATTACCACTTATTGGAAATATAAATATTGGATATGAAATTTCCGGAAGTATGTGTATGACAATTTATAAACGCAATATTATAACCGAAAATAATCTTTTTGTTAGAAGTATGGAGGATATTTTCAGTGAAGATAATATGTTTAACATTGAATATCTGATATGCTGTCAAAGAGCAAAGACTGTAAATCTTCCATTATATTTTTATAGAAAACAGCCGAGCTCTATTTCTAATAAAGTGCACGACTATACTGTTCCAGCATTAAAAAGATTTGAAAAAAAATGCCTTGAAATAGGTAAAAATGTTGGTATTGATGAAAAAGAAATTATTAAAAGATGTAAGGTAAGATTTATTATTGCTTTTTCAACAGTTATTAAAAAAGTAATTGATGAAAAATCTTTAAAAAATACCAAAATATATATAAAAAATATTATTAAAGATAATAAAATAGATTTATCCTTTACTAAAAATGAACTTGGATATGTTGAATTTCAAGTGAAATTGTTTTGGATACTATTACGATATAAAATGTATGATATTTTGTATCTGCTTGTGAAAATTTACAGCAGATTTGTGGCAAGATGATGGAGGAAAAACCTAGTGGAAATTCTGTTTTCTGTTGGAGAAATTGAGAACGATTATAACGCAAACACAAAAATTGTACTTCAGATTGCAGAAAAATTAGCCTTTTTTGGACATGATTGTTGTGTAGCCGGTGTGCATAATGGGGATACTAAAAAAAGTTCTACTCAAAATGCTATTACGATAGAAAGACTGCCTGCGATAAGACCAGTTGTTAGAAGCAGTGTGAAGTTTGAAAACTTTTTAAAAGAAAATAATTTAAACAGAAATGATGCAAGAAATTTGTTTGTGAAAAAACATCCGGTTAGCAGTGCTTTTGTGTTTTTGAGATATACTTCTTTTTACAGAGAGAAAATTGAACAGCCAAGATATTTAAAACAAATTAAAAAACTTGTTAAAAAGACAAAACCAGACGCAATTATTTGTGTGTATAAGCCTATTAACTCTTTTGAAACTGTGATGAACAGTGATATTGATGTGCCAAAATTTGCGTATCAGCTTGACCCTTGGGGTCTGCACAGACTTGATAACAAAGATGAAAATATTGATATTATAAAAAAAGAAACAGATATTTTTGAAAAAGCCGAACATATTTTTACCACACCAATACTGGCTAAACAGTATGATAAAAATAATAACTACAAAAAGTTTTTGCCAAAAATGACTGAGCTTGAATTCCCTAATATAAAAAGATATAAAAATTTAGGCAAAGATTCTGCAATAGATTTTGATAGAAATTATATAAATATTCTTTTTTGCGGAGTTGTTGCTGATGAATATAGGGACCCAGAATATTTGCTGGTTAATATGGCTCAGCTTTTTTGCGAAAAAATAAGACTTTATTTTATTGGAACAAATAACAGCAGTATATTGGATAAATATATGAGCAAATATCCTGACAACATATTCTTTGTTGATAAGGTTAGTATGGATTCTGCTTTTTCAACAATGGAAAAAGCAGATATTTTAGTTAATATCTCAAATTCTGTTGATAACCAAGTGCCAAGTAAGATTTTTGATTATTTTTCAATGTGTAAGCCAATCATCAATGTTCAAAAAATAGGCAACTGCCCTTGTGAAGAATATTTTGAGAAATATCCGTTAGTATTCAATATGAAGGAATTTGAAAAAACAGATATAAATAATCTTAGGGATTTTATATTTACATCTGTAAATCAAGAAGTTAAATTTGAAGATATAGAGAAAATATATCATAAAGCCACAGTCTATTATGTTGCCGAACAGATTGAAAATGCACTGAAAAACAACATTTAAAAGGAGTTTAAAATGAAAATATGTATTTTATCATATCGCTTTTTTACCGGTGGGTTTACTGCAAGTTTACTGCCGTTATTAAAACATCTTAACTCTGCCGGAATTAGCGTGGATTTGATGTTGTTTGAAAAAAATGACGAAATGAAAATGGATACTTCATTTGTAAACATAATCTACAACACAACGCCCAAAAGAAATATGAGCAAAATTGAAAAAGCTGTCAGATTGTTTTTTACCCCTCATTTCAGAGAAGAAAGAAAATATAGAATGGCTCACAAAGACAATGCTGATATTGTTTATCGCAATGATGTTTTCTTTGGGCAGACACTTACAAGATTTAGTGTTATGGAGTATAAACAAAAATGTGATTTATCAGAATATGACTGCGTTATAGCTTGGGAAGAGGGATTTACATCTTATTTTCTTGCAAATAATGTTATTGCAAAAAATAAAATAGGGTATATTCATCCTGATTATCAAAGAGCAAGATTTTGTAAATATGCAGACGAAATTGCTTTGCAAGGTCTTGATAAAATTGCTTTTGTATCAAATGCCACTAAAAAATCTTTTCAAGAGGCTATTCCCAGCCTTGCTGACAAAGCAGTTTGTATTCCAAACACTTTGGTTGTAGACGAAATTATTGAAAAATCAAAAGAGCAAACACAAACTTTTGAAAAAGGTGAGTTTGATATTATTTCTGTTTGCAGACTTGATAATGTTTCAAAGGCTTTGGACAGAGCAGTGAGAGTTTCTGCAAGACTTAAAGCTGATGGACTTAACTTTAAATGGTATTTTGTTGGCGACGGAGTTTCCAGAGAAAAAATGGAAGGCTGGATAAAAGAATACAACATGGATAACACTGTTATTCTTCTTGGAGAAAAACATAACCCACATCCATATACAATAAATGCAGATTTGTTTGTTCTTCAATCATACTACGAGGGAAAACCAATGTCTGTTGCTGAGGCTATGATTTTGGAAACTCCGGTTATGATAAGCCATTTTGCTGCTGCACACGAACAAGTGCAGGATAATGTTACAGGATTTATTGCAGAAAATAATGAGGACGCAATTTATGAGAAATTAAAAGAGCTTATCACAAATAAGGATAAGCTTGAAACTGTGAGAGAAAATCTTTCTAAAATAGATAAACATCAAGTTTTTGAAGATATAACTCCGTTTCTTGATGCAGTTGAAAATTGAGTTAGTATATAAATAAAAGTGTATTTTTAAGATTTTAAAAATACAGTGTTGTAAGATATTAAAGCTAAGTATAAATTTAGATGATAATTTGCAGTAGATAATACGATTATTTATTTTTAATAAGCTGATGAAAGCTTTTTAATTTTATATAAGTTTAGGTTTAAAATAATATCTAATCAATAGCAATTAAAAGAATTTTAACAGAATATATGGGAACATATAAATTTTAGATTGGAATAAAAAATATGAATATTTTATTTTCAGCCGGATATTTGAGCAATGTGCCTTTTGCAAATAACAATATAGAAATTTTGTTGGCAGATACATTGGCTAAAAGAGGACATACTTGCTTTGTAACCGGTGTTTCTCACGATATTTCAGTGGACAGAGTTACAAATGAGGGCGCAGTTGTTAAATCTTGGGGAATAAACCCTATTTATAAAAAGGCTACCGACTGTCTTGAAAAAACTCTTGAAAATTTTGATGTGAGCGAACACAGCATGGAAGTTAAAAAATTTATTTTTAAACATCCTATTTATGCAGCTGCTATATTTGTACTTAAAACAGAGTATCCTTACAAAACTATAAATAAAAGATATATAAAAAAGATAAAAAGCCTTATAAAAGATAAAAATATAGATTCTGTTATCAGCTTTTGTTATCCTTTTGATATGGTTAAACTTATTTTTGATGAAGATTTATCTGTTAATAAACTTTATTATCAGTTTGACCCTTATGGTATGCACGAAACTTTGAATGTTGAAAACAGAGACACCAAAATAAAAGAAGAAGCAGAAGTTATCAGAAAATCAAAGGCAACTATTACCACTCAGGTTTTGGCAAAACAATATGCCGAAAATGAAAATTATTCTTTATATAAAGATAAAATTTTGGGGGTAGATTTTCCAGTTTTGGCTAAAAAACAAGTGAAAAACATTGATATCCCTTTTGAATTTTCAAACAACAATACAAATATTCTTTTTTGTGGTACAATAGATGATGGATTTAGAAACCCTGACTTTGTTCTTAAATGCTTTGAGCAGGTTTTTGCCAGAGATAATAGTATAAAAATTTATTTTCTTGGACCTCAGCAAGGTGTTAAAGTTAAACAATGGGCAGAAAAATATCCAAACAATATTTTTTATCACCCAGGTGTTGAAAACAGTATTGCAGTTGAAACTACACTTAAAGCCGATATGCTTTTGAATATTGGAAATGCTATCAGCAATATGGTGCCAAGTAAAATTTTTGATTACTTTGCAACCGGTAAGCCGATTATCAATGTTCAGAAAATTGCAAATTCACCTGATATGGACTATTTTGAGAAATATCCTCTTAAAATTACACTTAATGAATTTGAAAATAAAATTGATGGCGATAAATTATATGATTTTATTTGCCAAAATAAAAATAAACAAATTGATTTTTCAGAAGTTGAAAAACTTTTCTATACTGCAACACCTGAATTTGTTGCCGATATGATTGAAAAAAATTTGAAATAGGAGTTATGATGGACAATTACGAAATTGTTATAAAGTCTAAAAATAAATGGTATGACCTTCAACTTAAAGAGGTATTTAAATATAAAGACCTTATAAAGCTTTTTGTACAGAGAAATTTTGCACTTATCTACAAACAAACTGTTCTTGGACCTTTATGGCTTGTGCTTAACCCTCTTGTAACAAGTGTTGTATTTACAGTTGTTTTTGGTCAATTTGCAGGACTTAGCACAAATGGTATGCCTCAGTTTCTGTTTTATATGTCCGGCAATACTATCTGGATGCTATTTTCCAGCGCCGTTTCTGGTACTTCAAGCACTTTTTTAAATAACGCACATATATTTGGCAAGGTGTATTTTCCTCGCCTTACAGTGCCTATAAGCCAGATGATTACAAGTATTATAAACTTTCTTATTCAGTTTGCTATGCTTTTAGTGATTTATCTGTATTTTCTATTTACAGGTGCTGAAAATGTTTATTTTACTCCGTATATTCTGTTTATGCCTATTTTAATTGCTCAGACAGCTTTGTTTGGTACTGCAATCGGCGTTATAATTTCAAGCGTTACTATAAAATATCGTGACCTTGCTGTTGCAGCAGGACTTATTTTGCAGATGTGGATGTATCTTACTCCTATCGTTTACACACTTGAAACTGTAAACGGCGTTTTGAGAACATTATTACTTGTAAACCCTATGACATCAGTTGTAAATAATTTTAGATACTGTCTTGCAGGAAACGGAGAATTTTTGACTGTGCCTTGGGTATATTCAATTGTATTTACCGTTATTGTTGCTTTTGGTGGTATTGTTTTGTACAACAAAATGGAAAAGAATTTTGTGGATTCTATTTAATGAGGTATATAAATGAAACCTATTATTGAGGTTAAAAATCTTAAAAAAAGATATAGATTAGGTGTTATCGGAACCGGCAGTCTTGCCAATGACCTTAAAAGCTATATGGCAAAGATAAAGAAAAAAGAAGACCCAAATACTTTAATCGGTCAAGAACAAAGAAAAAAGGGCGATAGCTTTATGGCTCTTAATGGTGTTAGTTTTACAGTGAATAAAGGCGAAACTATTGGGGTTATCGGTTCTAACGGTGCAGGTAAATCAACTTTATTAAAACTTATAACAAGAGTTACTGCTCCGACTGAGGGAGAAATTGTGCTCAGAGGCAGAATTGCCAGTATGTTGGAAGTTGGCACAGGCTTTAACGGAGAAATGACCGGACGAGAAAATATCTATATGAATGGTGCAATTTTGGGTATGACAAAGGCTGAAATTGACTCTAAGTTAGATGACATTATCGCTTTTAGCGAATGTGCAGACTTTATTGATACACCAGTGAAAAGATATTCAAGTGGTATGTATGTTAAGCTTGCTTTTGCTGTTGCTGCTCATCTTGATAGCGAAATTATGATTATGGACGAAGTTTTGGCTGTTGGTGATGCTAAATTTCAAAAAAAATGCTTGGATAAAATGTTAGACTCTGCAAAAAATGACGGTAAAACAATTTTGTATGTAAGCCACAATATGGCAACTGTAAAACAACTTTGCTCTCGTTGTATCATACTTAATGAAGGTAAAGTTATTTTTGATGGCGATGTTGATAAAGCTATTGAAATTTATCTTGGTGCAATTGGCAGTGATACTATTTGTGCAGATTTGAGCGATAGCCCTAGATTTGAAGGCAGAGTGCCTACTGTTAAGCTTATGTCTTATCAGATTTTAAATAAAGATTTCTCTGTATTTGATAACAAAGACCTTATCAAAATGCGTTTTACTGTTAAAGCATTTGAAACGGTTGAAAATGCTATGCTTAGAATTATTATTAAATCATCTGAACTGGCTGTTGTCGGTGCTGTTACATCAAATAAAAATATAAATGTTGAAAAGGGAAAAGACTATACCTTTGAAACAGAAATGGATTTGTCTAACCTTGCGTCAGGTAAATATATAGCATCATTTGTTGTTTTCTCTGTTACAGATAATATAGTTGAGGAATACGATTCTATTACTGATGTGTTTTTCTTTGAAATTGAAGAAGTGAAAAGAGATAATGGTCAATGGCATAGTCATTGGTTGGGACATACAATTTTCCCTGATATGAAAATTGAAAAGGTATAAAATACAAGTTTATATTGTAATGATGCAAGATAAGTGATTTATAAAATATTGGGCTAAAAAAACGGAGTGTATCAAATTTCGATACACTCCGTTTATTGTTATGTAAGTTTAAGGTAATCAGATATTTGGTTTTTATTTTTACTTATTTTCTTTATCAGATTTGGTATTTGTTTCTTTTGTTTTATCTATTGTGTTTTGATTTGCGTGAATTGCCATTGCTTGTACAAGTTCTTTTTGCTTTATTGTAAGACGACTGATTTTTAAAGACATAAAAAACTGATGCACTATAAGTATAAAAATTATAATAAGATATACTAAATTAACAGGTGATTGGAAACCTAATTTATCAGAAATAATGTATATTATTTTAGGGAATAAACTTATTAAAATTAAAATAAATGAAAATATAATCCAGAAAAATGTGTCTTCTATACGGATTGATGACTTTCTTATAAGGCGTATTATAAATAAAAATGTTATTACACTGCCAAAAACTAATATAATGCCCAAAGAACCTAACATTCTAATTCTCCTTTCTTTTTCTGAACCATTGTATCAATATAATTGAAATACCCATTTTAAACATATATTTTATTGCGTTTAAAGGATTTAGATAGCTTTCGCCTGCAATTCTTTCTGCCATTTCTACTTGAACTTCGCTTACAGTTGCACCATTTTTTAAAAGAAAACTGATTGTATCCGGTTCCGGTGCAAAGTTTGCGTCTAAGGCAAATTCATTTATCATTTTTTTATTAAAAAGTCGCATACCACTTGTTGGGTCGCAAATTTTCTTGCCAGTTGTAAGGTACATTGCCCAACTTATAAGATAACTGCCAAACATTCTAAGACTTTTTGGCTTTTTAACTGTTACAAATCGAGAGCCTATAACGATATCACTGCATGATTTTGTCATTTCATCTATCATTGGCTGTATGTACTGCGGAAGATGCTGCCCGTCTGCGTCAAACTGTAAGACTGCGTCATATCCAATGAATTTTGCATATCTTAAACCTGTTTGAAAAGCTCCGGCAAGACCAAGATTTACCGGAAGGTCAATGAGGTTATAACCTTTTTTACGGCATATTTCAGCAGTTGTGTCCTTGCTGCCATCATTTACTACCACATAGTCAAACTGCGAATAGTTCTCTATAAGGTTGTCTACTACTCTTTCAATATTATCTTTTTCATTATATGCAGGGATAACGATTAAAACTTTCATATACTTTCCTTTTGGTTTTTACATATTTCTAAAAAATTTTGAGAAACTTTTTCCCAAGTAAAATTATTTATAAGGTTAATATAGGCATTTTCGGTGCATTGTTCCAAATATTCCTTATTGTCTATTACTTCTGTGAGTGCAGTGAGAATATCGGAGCTTTCCATTGAAGGTATTATTATACCGTGGTTTTTATCTTTTATTAGTTGCGGACTGCCTCCTGTTGCTGTGGTTATAATAAAACATTTAAGTGCAGCAGCCTCTAAAACAGAAGTTGAAAAACCCTCTGAAAAGGTTGGCAGACAAAAAATATCACTGTTTTTTAACAGCGCCAAGCTTTCAGCATAGCTTAAAGTTCCAGTCAAAATAAGGTTTGGAATATTCATATCCTTTATCTGCTGCCACAAAACACCGTCACCAGCCATTACAAGCTGTGTGTTTTGATGTGTTTTGTTGAATTCTGCAAAGGAATTTGCCAAGTTTACAACTCCTTTTTCAGAAATAAATCTGCCTGCAAAACAAATTGTTGTTTTATCATTAAAATTTACTTTTTCTTTTAAAGAATTTTCTCCGGCTAAGGCGGTATCATAAATTGCTTTTAGGTCTACGGCGTTATAAAGACATCCCTTGGCTTTTATCCCAAAATGACTGAGCCAGTCACAACAGGCAAGGGACACACCATAAAAATTTTTGCAGTTATGATAAATATATTTTGCACAAATATGCTCGTATAAACTGCCTATAAAACCTACTATTCCGTTGCGAATAAGGTGGGCTGTGCCGTGCTCAATTACAATTGCAGGTATTTTATTCTGTTTGCAAAACTTTGACGCCCACGCACTATTAAGATAAAATTTTGTTTGGATAATAGCAAAATCAAATTTTTCTGCTTTTAGTAGATTCTTTATTTCTTTAAATCTTTTATTTGGAATTGGTATTGAAAAACGATTGTTCATTATCCATTTTACAGGTATTCTGTAAATGTGGATACCATCTGAATCTGTTTGTGTCATTGGTTGATTTTCTAATGACGAGGTTACAACAGTGACAGTATGTCCGTTATCTATAAGTTTTTTTGCAAGGGAGTTTGTATATCTTTCTACACCACCAACTGTTGGCAGGTATTGTGCAGAAAAAAGTATAAAATTCATAATTAACCCCCATTTATTTTTATTAAAATTATTTGTATGTAAAATGGACATACTAAATCAATTTATTATAACATATATGTATATATAAGTAAATTATAAAGTATATAAAAGAAAAAGCCGTATAAAACGGCTTTTCGTTGGCATTATCTGTCTGTGCCAAAAAATGCAAAAATATATTTTTCCAGTGATTTTTGCGCACGACGATATATACAGGAACGGTCTGTAAAACTGTTTCTTGCTAATGTTGATACACTGTTTCTTTGTCGGTTAATATAAAAACTCATTATAAGATTTTTATCTTTTTCTGGTATGGCAGAAAGTGCATCTTCAATACATGACACTTTAAGTGTATTATATTTAAGTGTTTTCTCTAACTGTTCTATCTGGGAAATATGCTTAATCATTTTTTCATCTGTGGTTGTGGAGGACATAACTTTTGTTTGCAAACTATATCCACCTTGCGAAAAGGTATTTTGCAAAAGCTCTATGCGTTTTGGTAATGTGATGATACTACTTTTAAGATAGTTATAATCCGACAAATCTTTTATTGCTTGTTGTTTATAATCATTATATGTCATTAGTTTAGCCTCCTCTTAGATAGTGTTATTTTTCATTAAAAAGTTTCGTTTTCGGGACTTATAATAACATTATTACCAAAATTTGTCAATAAGATACAACTAATAGTTGTGGAAAAATTTTAAAAAAGAAAGCTTGGGTGATGCAGAAAATGTAGAAGATTGTATTTTTATATCGAAAAATATGGTATAATGTAAAAAAACTAAAAGGAGGGCTTATCCTTGAATGAAATTATTAAGACGCGTAGAAAAGCCCTTGGGATTACTTTGGAAGAAATTGGCGATTATGTTGGTGTTTCCAAAGCAACAGTGCAACGATGGGAAACAGGAAGTATTTCAAATATGCGTCAGGACAGAATAAAAAAGTTGAGTGAAATTTTACAACTGGATTCTGATGTGTTACTTGGTATTGATGAAGAAAAAAATTTTGGTAGAAATTTTGTTAAAATACCTATTTTATCCAATTTTACTTTGGGTGTGCCAATATCTGCTCAAAAAAATATTATTGGGTATGATGAAGTGCCAAAAGACTGGGTTGAAAATGATAATGTTTTTGCTATTAAAGTAAAGGGAGACAGTATGGAACCCAGAATTGTATCGGAGGATATTGTAATTGTCAGAAAACAGGATGAAGTAAATAGTGGGGATATTGGTATCGTTATGATTGCTAATCAAGAGCCAATATGCAAAAAAATTGTTAAACATAATGACGGTCTTGTTCTTATATCTAATAATGCTAAATATGAACCAATATTTTTTACTTTAAGTGAAATTGAAGAAAAAAATATTGTGGTTTTGGGGAAAGTTATTGAACTTAGAGCTAAATTATAATACATATATAAGCACATAATTGAGTATTAAATAATTTCTAAAAATTTAATTGGTGGCTAAACTATATTACATATATAAAAGGGTGGATTTGTTTCCATCCTCTTTTTATTTGTAAAAAATCTTTTATAAATAGAGCGTTTATGGGCATTGGTACAACATAAATGCAACATTTTGTGCAACATAAACTGCATTGAATTTGCGAAAAATTTATGTTTTTTCGTGTTATGATTATATCATAGAAAATTGAGAGGAGGTTAAAATGAAATCCAGCGTAGGAAAACAAAAAATGATGGGTGATGTTTTAAACAAAGCTTTGAAATCAAAAGTGGCAGAATCTGTGAAAGAAGAAATTTCCACAGTGCTGGATATAAGTACAGATAAGATGACAGCACAACAAGCTATTGCTTATGCTCAAATTGTTAAAGCTTTAAAAGGCGATAAATCTGCTTTTGAGGCTATAAGCAATGCTGTAAAACAGGAAATTAACACAGATGAAAAAACATTTAACGTGGAGGTGAAGGTTGTAGAGTAATGATGTGAAATGTGGATGGTGAGGAAAAATTAAAATTGAAATAACTAAAAAACAAAAGGAATTTATCAACAGTACAGCAGACGAGGTTCTGTTTGGCGGAGCAGCAGGTGGTGGTAAAAGCTATGCTCAGTTGATAGATTCCTTTTTATATGCAATGAAATATCCAAAAAGCAAACAGCTTATACTAAGACGAACACTTCCAGAACTTGAAAAAAGCTTGATAAGAGTTGCTCTTGGACTATTTGATAATTCTATATATAAGTATAACTCTTCAAAACATACCGGCACTTTCCCTAATGGAAGTATTATAGATTTTGGATATTGCGATAAGGAAAATGATGTTTTTAAGTATCAATCTGCTGAGTACGATGTTATAAGATTTGATGAACTGACACATTTTACTCAGGATATGTATGTTTATCTTATAAGCCGTATAAGAGGTGTGAATAATTTTCCAAAACAAATTAAAAGCAGCACAAACCCAGGTGGCATTGGGCATAGCTGGGTTAAAGAAAGATTTATTGATGCATGTGTTGACGGTATTTACTGCGATGAAAATGGAATAAGACAGTTTATACCTGCAAAGGTTAGTGATAACAGCTTTTTAATGAAAAACGACAAGGGGTATATATCCAGATTAAAAAGGCTGAGTGACAAGGATAAAAGAGCGTTATTGTACGGGGACTGGGATATTTTTGATGGTCAGTATTTTTCTGAATTTAGAAGAAGTATTCATGTTATAAAACCGTTTATTATTCCACCACATTGGAAAAAATATTTTACTATGGACTATGGTCTTGATATGTTTGCCGGGTTTTTTATTGCTGTGGATACCCAAGGTAAAGCTTATGTTTATAGAGAAATTTATAAGCCTAATTTGATTATAAGTAATGCTGCAAAGGAAATTTTAAATGCAGATGAAAAGAATATATCGGCTTATTATGCACCTCCTGACCTTTATAACAGAAGGCAGGATACAGGTAAAAGTGTTGCAGAAATTTTTTCTGAATATGGGATTTTATTGTCCAAAAGCGAAAATAACAGAGTTCAGGGCTGGTATAACCTGAAAGAATGGCTTATGCCTTATAAAGATGAGACAGGACATATGACTGCAAATTTGGTTATATTTGAAAACTGCACGAACCTTATACGAACTTTACCAGCTTTGACTTTTGATAAGTCTAACCCTAATGATGTGGCCAATATGCCTCATGAAATTACTCACGCACCAGATGCCTTGCGTTATTTTGTTGCCGGACGTCCTGTGCCAGCTGTACGTGAAGTAATTGAGGAAGATGAAAACAGTTATGATGCACAAATTGAGAATTTTATTGAGTTTTAGAAGGAGTGAAAAGTATAGTGTATAAAATTGATGGAAAAAAAGATTACTATCCGTTTACCGGTATGAAACACCCACACGAAATGCAGAAAGAGTATGAAAAATATTTTAAGGTTTATCCTTATAGATATGCTTTTGCTGACCCAACAGTTGAGGGCGTTCAGGATAGATTGCGAGTTTCTAATGTAAAAAAACAAAAAAAGAAAAATGAGAATATAGGTACAAATACAAATCAAATATCCAAAGCCGAAGAGGAAGCTCTTAGACGAGAAAGAGAACGTCAAGAGAAAATAGGAAGGCTTAACAGCGAAAAAACAAAAGCTATTGAGCGTATGAACCAAAATCTTGATTTGCAGAAAAAAGAGGCAAAAGTAACAAATGAAAATAATCTTAAAGATATTTATGTGACTTATATGCAAGGAATAAAAAATATGCCTCAGCAAACTGCTCTATGGGGTGCAGGCGGGGAAATAGAAAGCCTTAAAAATCAGAAAAGAATGAACTATGAGGACAACAGAGTTAAGGAAAATGCAAAACATAACAGCATTTTGAATGACTTGCAAAAACAATATAACAATGACCTTATGGAGCTTGAAAGAAAATATATGCAGATGCTTATAAGCATTTAAGGAGGTATATATGATTTTTTTTATTGGATTTACATTTGGATGTATTATAGGTGCTTTTGCATATAGATATTTATACTCCCTTGAATGTAATAAAAATGAGGTGGTTTGCAATCAGCAGGAAAAAGACAGGGAAATTCAAAATCAATTGGAAAGGCTTATTGCTTATGGAAATGATAAGTAAGGAGGAATAATGAAAGAAGGAAAAATTGATTGTCAGTCTATCTGGAATGAGTATCAGAAAGATTTGACATATAAAAATTCTATTGAATTATTTGAGAAAACAAAAAAACATCATAACTTTTTTCTTGGAAAACAATGGGAGGGGCTTAATGCACCAGATTTGGAAAAGCCTGTGCTTAACTTTGTAAAAAGAGTTGTTAACTATCTTATAAGCATTTTAATGGTTAACGATGTTTCTATTTCTCTTTCTTCTAATGAAGTTGATGACCAGACTTTATCTGCTGTTGAAAAAGAAATTGAAATGATTAACGAAAATACAAAGTTTAAAAGTAAACTGAGAAATATTATAAAAAATACGGCAATTGACGGTGACGGTGTAATATATGTGAGATACAACCCAGAAAGAAAAAATGTTGAAAGTGAAATTATCTACAATACAAATATTGTATTTGGAGATAAAACTACTGCTGATGTGGAAAATCAGCCATATATTATACTTGTGAAAAATATTGATAAGGATATTTTTAGTCAGATGTATCCTAATATTGAGGAAAAAACAAATTACAATTCCGAAAAAAATGAGGAAACTGTTACTGTGCTTATAAGATTATACAAAAAAGACGGTACGGTTCATTTTGTACAATGCACTGAAAACAATATGATTACTGATGAGACAGACACCGGACAGACAGAATATCCTATTGCTTTTATGAACTGGGAAAATGTGAGAGATTCTTATCACGGTATGGGAGCTGTGGAAACTATTGTGCCTAACCAGATTACTGTTAATAAATTATGGGCAATGGCTTTGTTATATCAGAAAAATAATGCTTTTCCTAAAATATTTATTGATAAAACAAAACTGGATAAGTGGAATTCTTCTCCGGGGGCTGTAATGGGGGTTATCGGAAATCCTAATGATGCTGTGGCTACAAGTTTTAGAGCTCAGGATATGGCCAGCCAGCTTATGTCTATTGTTGAAAAAACTATTGCTTATACAAAAGACTTTATGGGGGCAAATGATGCTGCACTTGGAAATGTAAATCCAACAAATACTTCTGCTATTGTTGCATTGCAGAAATCGGCTGTTGCTCCGTTGGAACTTCAAAAACTATCGCTCTATCAATTTGTTGAGGATTATTCAAGGATTGTGTATGACATAATCAAAACCCATTATGGTATGCGAGAAACTGAAATTGGCGGACAAATGGTATATTTTGATTACAGAACTCTTGGTAATAATGCAAAACTAACTGTGGAAATTGGTCCGTCAGAATATTGGAGTGAATCTGCTCAAATTCAAACTATGGATAATCTGTTTACTAAGGGAGTTATTACCGATGCAATTGTTTATTTGGAAAATTTACCAGACCGTGCATTGCCTAATAAATCTAGAATTATTCAAGCTATAAAGGAAAATAGCCAAATAAATATGGATATGGAAAAGAGGGATGAGTATGAAATTATGTAGCTGTTCTGAAAGACCTTTGGGAATTGTTGAAAGTAAAGTTGTGATGAGGGAAAATGTGCCTTATCAAGTTTTATATTTTGGCTGTACAAATAAAAGGTGTGCTAAATATAATCAGATTGTTGTTGAAAAATATATTAACCTTTTAGACAACGCTGATGTTTTTGAAATTGAAATTTAATTATTGCTTAGATTGTAGTTTTGCTTATGGCAAAACTTTTTTTATACCTGCTTTATGGGAAAGGACTTAAATATGATAGAAAATACCATTTCTATAAATAATTCGGTTGATGTTAGTGATGACTATGTAACCGATGAAACTCAAAATTCTGCAATCGAGGAAAATTATCAGTGCGATAGTGATAATCAATTGCAGGAAAATGAAACTTTGGAACAATCACAGACCAGTGATAAGACCGAAGATATTATGACGCTTAATCTTTATGGTGAAAGCGTTGATATGCCTGTTAGTCAGGCTAAAATTATTGCTCAGAAAGGTCTGGCTTTTGACCATATAAAAGGTCAGCTTGCTATGGCTAAAAATGATGCAAGATTAAAAGCTTTGGAGGATATTGCAAACATAAATGGGCAGACCACAGCTCAACTTGTAAGCGATATTCACAAGCAAACGCTTACTAATCAGCTTATTCAACAATATGGCAGTGTTGAAAATGCTCCTTTTGAGGAGATTAACAGGGTTGTAAAGGAACTTGAAAGCTCTGACAGAAAATGGGCTGAGAATGAGCAGAATATGCAAAAAGAAAGTTTTAAAAGTCAGTTCAGAGAATTTTTAAGCTATAACCCAGGCTGTACGGAAATTCCTTATGAAGTGATAAATGCTATGAAAAATGGTGAAAACCTTTCTGTTGCATACAGCAGATACAATGAGTATATGCTGAAAAACGAACTTGAAAATACCAAGCGTGAGCTTGAAGTTTTGAAAAGTGAACAAAAAGCCAAAAAAACAAGCACACCTTCTGCTATGAATGTGGGCGCTAAAAACAACAATGAAAGTCAGGAATTCTACAAAATGTTTAGAAGCACCTGGTAATGTATGAAAAATGTGTTGTTTCGTTTATTAAACACAAAGATTGAAAAGGAGAATTAAACTATGTCTGAAACTTATAATATTAAATATAACCGAGATATGCATAAAAGCTATATCGAAACAAGCCTTGTTGCACCTCATCTTACTGATGAATATGATTTTACAGGTGCTAAAACTGTACGTGTGTCTGCACCTCTTACTGTGCCTATGAATGACTATACAAGAACCGGTGCTAACAGATACGGCACTCCTACTGAACTTAAAGATGCTGTGCAGGAAATGACTTTAACTCAGGATAAGAGTTTTGCTCTTACTATTGATAAAGGTAACAGTCAAGATAAAAACGATACAGAAGCTTTTGCTAAGAAAATGCTTTCACTTCAACTTGCTGAAAGAGCTATCCCAGAATTTGATAAATATGCATTGGACAAATTAAGCCATAAAGGAGGTACTATTGTTGGCAGTGATACTGCACTTTCTAAAACAAATATCGTTGACAGAATCACTGATGGTACAGTATTTCTTGATGATGCCGAAATTGCTCAAAATAACAGAACTTTGTTTGTAAATGCAGCTGCTTACAAACTTTTGAAGCTTGCTGATGAATTTACTAATGTTGATAAAATTGCAAATATGACACTTACAAAAGGTGTTGTTGGCAAATTTGATAATATGACAGTTGTTAAAGTGCCAAAAGGCAGATGGCCTGAAAATGTTAACTTTATTATTGTTCAAAGAGCAGCGGCAACTGCACCAACTACTATTCATGATGCCAAAGTTCACAAAGACCCACCAGGTATCAGCGGTAACTTGCTTGAAGGTAGAAACTACTATGACTGCTTTGTTATTGCCTCCCGCGCAAAAGGTGTTTATGTTGATGTGGATACTTCAAAGGCTGAAATATGTGCTATGCCAACAATCAACGATTCCGGTGTGATTTCAAGTACTACTTCTTCTGCTCAGTTTAAATATACAACTGACGGAAGTGACCCTAGATATTCTTCAAGCGCAATTGTGGGGCAGCCTTCTTCTGTTGGAAGCAAAGTGCTTATTAAAGCTTATGCTTTTAAAGAGGGCTTGTTTGATTCCCCAGTTGCTGAAAAAACAACAAAATAATTTTTTGTGCCTGATAGATTTATTCTATCAGGCATATCTTTTTAGGAGGTACTTGTATTGAAAGTAAAAGATATTTATGAAAATGCACTTGCTCTAAATATTTCCCGTATGGACGATGAGGACAATCTTGAATTCTTTGCTATTAAACTTTTTAACTTGGTTTTGTCCGAAGTTTTTGTTTATAACAATCAGCTGAGAGAGAAAAAAGGTTTGCAACTTATGGAGAAAGCGCCGATTGTAAAATCTATTGATGATGAAATGCCTTACGAAAACGAATTGTATGCACCGTTAAGTTATGGGTTGGCATCTAAGTTGCTATCAGCTCAGGAAGAAATGAATTTAGCCGGTTTATATAATAATCAGTATGTCATTTTACTTCAATTGACTTGTCCTGCTGTTCCTGTGGAGGTTATATAATGGCTTTTAATAACAGATTGGTTGTATCCAGATACGAAAATCTGAAAGGCGTGGACTTTTCTTCTCCACCATCATTAGTTGATAAGAGCCGTTCTCCATATTGCATAAATTTTATGCCGGATAGCAGTACAAAACCTGTAAAAAGAATTGGCTGGGAAACTATATATAACCTTGACGGAGAAGTATATAATATATGGTTTTGCAAGCTGAATAATAAAAAATATATGCTTTGCCATTGTGGCGATAAAATTTATATTCTTGATGATGAGGCGAGAGTTATTAAGTCTGGTATATCCAGAGGTAAGGGTTGTGGATTTTATGCACTTAAAGGCGATAAGGGTGGCTTTTATATTCTAACCAGCAAAGAATTTTTAGTTTTTGACGGTGATAAAGTTGAGAATGTATCAGAAAATGCCTATATACCGTTAGTTACAATTGCTAAATCTCCACAAGGTGGGGGCGAAAGCTATGAAGATATAAATATGCTTTCCAATAAGCGAAGAGAAAATTTTATTGGTACAGAAAGCGATTTAATTTATCAGCTTGGAAGTGACAATATTGACAGCATTGAAAAAATTGAAGTTCTTGATAGTGACGGAAGTCATAAGCCGTTATCAATAGACACAGATTATACAGTCAACAAAACTTTGGGAAAAATAACTTTTACAAAGGCTTATCCAACACCGATAAAAGGTCAGGATAGTATTTTTGTGACTTATTCAAAAACAGTTGATGGATACAAAGAAAAAATTGAGCAGTGTACAATAAGCACTTTATTTGGTCTTGGTGGAGAAAACAGAGTGTTTTTGAGTGGTAATCCCTCTTGTCCTCAAAAAGATTTTTGGAGTGCTGTTTTTGACCCAACTTATTTTTCTGATATAGATTATGCAGTTATAGGAAGTGGGCAGACTGCTATTATGGGATATTTGAAACTTGGCGAATATCTTGGAATTGTTAAAGAAGGTAACGGACAAGATACTTCTTTATTTTTGCGTAAAGCAGTTATGAATGGTGATAAAGCTTTATTTACTGTTCAAGGTGGTATAAGCGGAATAGGTGCTATATCAAAAAATTGCTTTGCTCTATTTAATGACGAGCCACTATTTTTATCTTCGCAAGGTATATTTGCTGTATCTAACAGTCTTGTTACATCAGAAAAAGTTATTGTTAACAGGTCTTATCAAGTTGACGCAAAGCTTATTGCAGAGAAAAATCTTAAAGACGCAGTAGCTTGTGTATGGAAAGGATTTTATATTTTATCTGTAAACGGAAACTGCTATGTATTGGATAGCAGACAGATTGTGGAGGCTAAAAGAGGCGAGAAAAATTCAAGATATGAGGCTTACTTTTGGAATAATGTTTTTGCAAATTGTTTTGCTGTTGAAGATGACAGATTGTGGTTTGGCACAAAAGAAGGTAAAATAAGAAGATTTAAGGACGAAAGCTGGGGCTATAAGCAATATTCTGATGACGATATGCCAATACACGCAATTTGGAAAACTCCTGTTGAAGATGAGGGCATAATTGAGAGATATAAAACTTTACAGCGCAAAGGCTGTCTTGCTGTTCTTGCACCTCATATTTATTCCAGTTGCAGAATTTACTATGCAGTTGATGGTCAAAATCAGAAATTTATAAAAGAATCTTTTGTTGATATTTGTACTTTGTTTGATATGGTGAACTTTTCAAGATTAGGCTTTGATAGTAATGATGGACCAAGAGAAGTTTATTTTAATAACCGTCAGTGGAGATATAAGAGAATTCAGTTGATTTTTGAAAATAATCAGCTTAATGAGGGGTTTGGCTTATACAATGTTGTTAAGTCATTTACAGTTAAAGAATATAGCAGAAACAGGAGGTGAGTTATATGAAAAATATGAAAATATCTAGATATGAAGTGAATGAAAATAATGTTAAAAATGCTCCGAATACACTTAGAGGTACTCCTCAGGAAAATAAAAATGTATTCGATAAATTGCCAGAGCTGATTGTTGAAAGACACAATGAGCTTGTTGATTATATTCCGAATAATTTTTATACAAAGGAACAGACAGAGGAAAGTATCAATAACAGAGTTTTTGAAACCGGTAATTCTGATATGATGAAGGCTATTTATGATAAAAACAACAATGGTATAGTTGATAATTCAGAAAGACTTGGCGGAAAACTGGC
>JAHHUE010000088.1 GCA_020024155.1 Oscillospiraceae bacterium
TATGGATTATATTTACTTGATTATATAATTGTAAATAATTTTATTTTTTCTTTATTTGCACTTAATTTTTTATCTATTTGTGCCGATAAAATAAAAAGAAATAGATTTTAATTTTAGATTTTCTGGAAAGGATGTGTGCAATAATGCTGAATATGTCAATTTCTAAAATTACTCGACCAAATTCAATTTCTAAAACATATAATACAACTCAAAATCACGGGACTGTCGCAAATACAAGTATGAATCATTCTTACGATTCCGTTTCTATTTCATTTGGAGCAGATAATGCAAATTCTTTCCAAAAAGAACTAGTTAGCCGTATATCTCAGGAAATTCGCACAACAACGACAACCGGAAAAATTCAAGAACTTAAAGAGGCTGTTTCATCAGGAGAGTATCAAATTGACCCTGAAAGAATTGCCAAAAGTATTCTTTTTCAGTGGGAGGAATAATTGATGAACAATCTGTTTAATGATTATCTTGTTTTGCTAAATCAGATGACAGAAGAACTTAAAAACCTTTCTGAATTAGCTAAAACAAAAAATTTAGCTGCAATGGATAATGACATTATGTCATTAAATGAAATATTGAAAAAAGAACAAGTTTCTGCATTGGCTTTTCGTGGAATGGAAAGTAAACAGAAATCAATTCTTCAATCATTGGAGCTTACAGATGTTCCTCTTTCTTCTCTTGTTGAACATTATCCAAAAGAACAGCGTTTTGAAGCTAAAAAAGTAGTTGAAAATTTACAAGATGCATATAAACTTTATTGTTGCAGTTCCGAAGTGGCTCGCAACACTTTGGAGTGCAATCTGCATCAAATAGAAAAAATTATATCCAACATTAAACCTTCTGTGGAAGGTCCTGGATATGAAGATAAATCACCACAATTACCAAAAAAAATGAAAACAGATTTCAGAGCTTAACTAAAATATAGGTAGTATTTAGATAATATATAAAGGAGTAATTTATGAGTATTGGAACTTTTGGCTCGTTTACACAGGCGAGATTGGGTATTTACGCTGCTCAAACAGGCTTAAGTGTAACAGGTAATAATATTAGCAATATCAATACAATAGGTTATACAAGACAAAGACTTGACCAAACGAGTTTATATGCAGGAGGTAGTGATAGATACTATTCTGCTAACAGTGTTCGTGTTGGTAATGGCGTATTGTGTACTGGAGTATCTCAACTTCGTGACCCATACTTAGATATTCGTTTCAGAGGCGAAATGGCAAGTGTTGGTGCTATGGACAGCAAACTTCATGGACTTGAAAGCATACAGAAAATTTTGGATGAAGTTGGTAAAGGTAATGAAGAATTTGGCGTTTTAGGTGCTCAATTTGATGACTTTTTCAAACAGTTACAGAATTTAAATGATTCTACTGGCTCAGTAATTAATGATACACAAGTTCGTTCATCAGCAGAAGCATTGGCTAAATTATTTAATTCATATGCTAATGATTTGAATAAAGTTTATGATAACGCTAAAGATGAATTTAAACAAGATATAGAAATTGTAAATGGAATTCTGACAAGTATAAGAGATTTGAATGCAACTATAAGAAAAGCTGAAATTCATGGAGATTCTGCTCTTGAATTGCGTGATGAAAGAAATATGTTGATTGACCAACTATCTTCTTATATGAAAATTGATGTTACATATGAAGAAGAAGATGTTGGCGGCAAAAAAATAGAAAAACTTGTACTAAAACTTGGCAATGCAAATCCAGACCCTAACAGTCCTAATGATAGAGCTGTTTTGGTAGATGGTATACATGCAACACAACTTTCTGTACCAGATAAAGTGAACGGTAATGATAACAATTTCTTGCTTGTTTCTTTGGCATCTCTTAAAGACTCTAAAGGTCGTGTAAAAGACGGAAGTACAGAACTTTTGTTAGACGATAACGATTTGTATGGTTCACTTCAATCACAAAGAGAATTTCTTACAGAAGCTGGTGAATTTGCATCAGCAGAAGCCTTGGCAATGGACCCAGATGCAAATATCAAAAAAGGTATTGTATACTATCAAAAAACATTAGACCTTTTGGCAAATCAGTTTGCAGCAGTATTTAATGAAGCAAACCAAGGTTTTGTTAGAAACGAAAAAGGTGAATATGTTACAGAAGATGGCACTGTAATTATGAAAGATGGCAAACCAGTTACAGCTGATATGCCAATGACAGATGAATTGAAAAAATATCTTACAGATAATGGCGGACAGTTCAAAGGTGGCCCATTGTTCAGTAATCAAGGTAATGGCAATGATACAACAGGCATTAGTGCATCAAATATTTCGATTTCAAAACAATGGTCTCAGGGTCCACTTATAGTGGGTTCGTTCACACAAAATGCAGCAGGACAAATTGGTAGTACAGATAGCTCAAACATTGCACATATGCTTGTTTTGATGACTACTAAAAGAGATTTTACACCGGATAATGCACAAGAACCGATGTTTAAAGGTACATTTAATGAAATGTGGATTAATATAGGTGCTGTTCTTGGTAAAGATATGATGCTTTCAAATACTATGTTGAATATGTACAAAAGCTCAGCAGTTCGTCTTGATAGCAGTCGTGATTCAGTTTCATCTGTTGACCTTAATGATGAAGCCATGAATATGATGCAATACTCAAAATCTTATAACGCAGCTTGCCGTTTGATGACAACAATAGATTCTATTCTTGACAAACTCATTAACGGTACAGGCGTATTGACATAATGGAGGGGTTTTTATGATACGTTCTACAACTAATAGTGTGTTGAAAAATTATCGCTACAATTTACAACACAGCACAAATATATTAAATAATTCAAGAGATACTGTTTTAACAGGTCGTCGTTATAACTCATTTGCAGATGACCCTGCATCAGTATCACAATCATTTCACCTTCGTAGTTCATTGCTTAAATTAGATAGCCAATATGGTGCATGTGAGTCTGCAGTGCGTAAATATGATGTTGCTTGGAGCACATTAAACACTGTTGTTGAAGATAGCAAAAGAGCAAAAGAAGCTATTTTAAAAGGTGGAGATGATACTGCTGGTGCAGGCAGAAACGCCTTGGGTAAAGAATTAACACAGTTGGCAAAAGATATTGTTCACACAATGAATGCTAAGTATGGTGATAACTTTGTATTTGCCGGTGCAGACGGACTTAATGTTCCGTTTGAATTTAACGAAAATGGTTTATTTTATCGTGGTATAAATGTAAACTCTACTGACCCAAAAGATATTGAAGCTTTGAAACTTATTACAGAAGGTGAAAAAAAATATGCTGATATAGGTCTTGGACTTAAAGAAGATGCAAATGGTGAAATTATAACAACAAGTGGTTACAATATTGCTATGCATGGAACTAAATTTTTAGGATACGGTCAAGATGATGACGGAGATCCAAAGAATATTGTATCAATTATAAGTCGTATGGGTCAAATCCTAGAAGGCTGTGATGATAATGGCGATTTTAAACCAGGCGAGAGAGAAGAATATTATAGATTATCTAGTAAATTTGAAAAGGCAGCAGCTAGTCTTACTAATGAATATACAACATTAGATACACAGGCATCATTCTTAAAAGAAAATAAAAAAAATATGGAAGCTACTTCTTTTACTTTGCAGGAGCAGATTTTGGCAATAGAAAAAGTGGATCCGGCAGATGCAATAATATCTTTTGCATGGGCTCAATATAGCTATAATGCTGCCCTTAAAGTTGGTAATAGCATACTTTCACAAAGTTTGATGGATTATATGAGTCATTAAAATGTGTAGGGAGGGATAAATAATGACTCCACTTTTGGAAATAAAAAGAGTACCTATTGAGATTGAAATGAATATTTCGCCTGCTAAATTGGAATATACGCATGGCACAGCAGAGTTGGAAATATCAAAAAGTAATGATACTTTACATATTAAAAGTAAATCAATTCGTTTAAATATGGACAGGTTTGAATCAAGTGGGCGTACTGTTTCTGCAAGAAGCACTGCTGTTGCATATAAAGGGAAAAACAATGCAACTTATAAAGCAACTGCAAGATATGAGCAATCAGGGGATTTGCTTTTAAAAGCTAAATTGGGACAGGGATTACCAGTTCAGTTTACACAAAATACAAAAGAATATAGTCAAGTACAAAATGTTAATCTACCAGCAAATAATTCTGCTATTGATACTACAGAATTAAATATTAGGTTTGAAATGGATAAATTAAATTTTGATTGGCATAATTCCACATATAATTTTGAGTTTACACCAGGTAATATTGAAATTTCAGTTACACAACAGCCGGAACTTATAATTAAATATATTGGTGGGCCAATTTATGTTCCACCTTCATCAGACCCGGAATATGAACCAATTGATACAAGAGCTTAAATAGGAGGAAAAATGTTGAATTTGAATACAAGACTTCTCGGAGTTATAAATTATAACGAAGAAGATGTTATATCTTTTCCAAATGGTTTGCCAAGCTTTGAAGATGAGCATGCTTTTTTACTTCTTAATATTGAAGGAAGCGAAGACAGTATGTTTTGCCTGCAAAGCACAACAACTCCTGAATTGTCATTTATTCTTATGAATCCTTTTTCGCTTGACCAAAGTTATGAACCAAGGTTGCGTAAATCAGAACTAGAACAACTTCAAGTAAAAAGAGATGAAGAACTTTGTTTTTATGTTTTATGTGCTTTGAAAAGACCGGTTTCTGATAGTACTGTTAATATGAGATGTCCTATTGTTATAAATCCAGATATTAAAACTGGATGTCAGGTTATATTAGAAACAGATGATTTTCATATGCGTCATCCTTTATCAGAGTTCAGTAAAACTGATAAGGGGGATGTAAGTTGCTAGTATTACAAAGAAAGATAGGAGAAAAACTTATAATAGGTGACAGTATAACAGTATCAGTTGTCTCTGTTGATGGTACAAGAGTTAAACTTGCAATCAATGCTCCTCCGGAAATATCCATTCTTCGTAGTGAACTTGTAGAAACAATAAATGTAAACAAAGATTCTGCTATAAATAAGGATTCTTCTGATGAGTTACTTTCGCTTTTAGAAGATGTTTTAGAGCATAAAAATTCTAATTAAAAGAGGTGAATTCTGTTATGAATCCTATAAGTGTAGAGACAATGCAAGCTATTCAAACAATGAAAATTGCAATGTCTTATGAAAATTCTGTAACAAAAATGTGTTTAGATACACAAGAATCAGTTGCAGAAATGATAAATCAAATGTTACCAGTAACAAATACAGTTGCTTTTAATGGTAGTAATATTGATGTTTATGCTTAAAATAAAATCTCTGAGGGTAAATTCCTCAGAGATTTATTTTTTATATGTATATAAAAATACTCCACTATGTTTAATAACATAGTGGAGTATTAAATTATAAACTAATTTTATATTATTATAAAGTTAGTTTATAAAATTTAGATGTAAGTTAAAGTAATAAAAATTACTGTAACAATTGGAGAACACCCTGTGGAGCTTG
>JAHHUE010000089.1 GCA_020024155.1 Oscillospiraceae bacterium
CATCTGTGTTGCCTAGTTCATAAATCAATGTGTCCAGGATTCTGGGTACATATCATTAGATGTATAACTAATTTTTATGTGTAATCTTAGCCTGCAAATAAAAAATCAAGAGGAAAAACAATAAAAAACAAATAAATTTTTAATGAATTAAGACATAACAAAAAAGGCCGCCATAAAAATGTCAGCCAATAGTAAGTATATTTAAAGTGATCTATGAGAGTTGACTTTTTATCTTACCGTAATATATACGCAAAAACTTGTTAGCTCTAGCGGTCATATAGACATAATAAGGCTTGCCTTCTGAACGTTTTTTATCTAAAAATTGATATACAATATCGTCTTCGGGCGATGTTTGCAACAGTACGGACATAACCATAAATAATGTTTTTCTTAATACTGGTGAGCCGTGTTTGGTTGTACGGTTATGTAATGTCTCAAAGCTACCGGATTGATTAACTGAAGGGTCAACGCCTGCAAAAGCTGATAGGGAATTTCTCTTTTTAAAGCGAGTAACATCGCCAATTTCCGCAATTAACTGTGGTCCAAGTGATTTGCCAACACCACACATTGACAGCACAATTTCATATTCTGGAAGCATTGAAGCAAGCTTGTTCATTTCGGTACGAATAAGCTCAACAGAGTGTGATATAGCATTTAGTTGTTCAACAGCAGAGCGAATTATCAGCTTGAATGTTTCATTTTTAGGAGCCGTGGTAACAGTCACTTTGGATAGTGTATATACTTCTTCAGCGGTATTTAATGAAAAGCAATATTTGTTTTTGTTGCACCAAGCAAGATACTTTTTTGAAAACTCCGTAAGACTGTACTTTCATACACAGTCTGCGTGCCAAAATCTTTCGACAAATTGCACCCATTTTTGAGTTCCGTCTTTCTTTGGACCACTTGAAAAAACACGATTTATTTCGGGAAATGATTGGTCTAATAATGCTATCAGATTGTTCTTGTGCATAGTTTTTATTTTTGTAAACAAGTCATATTGGCGATTAAGAATCTTCAGTTGCTCTCTAATAGAATCATTTTCTGTATGAGGGCATATTTCAGTCCAATTAGTCAAACAATACTGTGCTATTTTAATTGAATCAGCTTTATCAGACTTAACACTTCTCAGTGAATTGTTATTGAAATTTTTAATAAGTTTTGGGTTGACTGGTGTTACGCTTATGCCATTTTTACTTTAAAAAGAAAGGATCGGCAAATGATATTTTCCAGTTGCTTCAAGTACAACTTTTGTATCGCCATCTAGTTCCTTTATTATTTTTACAAGCTGCATAAGTTCTGTTGAAGTGTGGTGTAATTTAAACGGAGAAATCACCACTTCTCCGTAAGGTCTTAGAATATTTACGACACTTTCGTTTTTTGAAACATCAATCCCGACTGCATTATTCATAAATAATCTCCCTTCCACAATACAATTTGCGCCCCATTCATACCCATTTATATATTCAAGTTGTCTGATTACACGAACACTTTGGTGGTTCTACCTGCATTAACCGAACTGTTGTAAATTAGAGAATGGCTGACAGGCTAAGATACGGACATTAAATCCAACGAGCAGATCGTCAGGCACATTTGTACCTCTCATTTTACAACTTGGTTATGTGAAAGTAAATCATATATGAATGATGTGACTTACTCGAATTGTATTGTAACAGCGAGCAGACCATTTGTATTCCCACAGGCTATCCAAACGATAAAACTTCCTCGCTTGAGCAACTCAGCGAGCAGTGTATTTGTGTCCCCATTTCCACAAATACCTCGTTAGGGATACCCTAAGACCCTACAATAAAATCATAATATAATTTTGATAAAATTAATTAGAATATTTTTTGAAGTTTTCTGCTTGCTCTAAAACTTCTTTATATACATCATCTATTATAACCGGAGGATAGTCAAACTCATATTTTGGGGAAACAGATTTCAAAATATCATAAAAAGCTTTTTCTTCAAAATCTATACTCTTTTTTTAAATGAATCTTTTTCTTGTTTTAATTCGTGTAATAGATTTGCAAGTTGTTCTGCTACATCGGCTAAAACCTCATTTGCATATGATTCATCTTTACGACGATTGTTAATTCATCGACCACTCGCTTCATTCTATCAGCAAATTCTATACCCATAATCTTATTAACTTTTCTAAACTCATCTATTGCCTGCGATAATAATCTTTGCAAAATTTTTATTTTTGTATTTGGCAATTGAATAGCATTAATCTTATCCATATATTCATCACTAAAAATATCAACTGAAATATGTTTGCCTGTTTCAAAAAGCTCTTCAATACCGTCAGATTGAATTGCACCCTCTAACATTTCTCTAACACGAGCATTCATTTGAGATATATCAGGTGCATCTCCTTTTGTAAGTTTAAAAAGAATAGAACGAACAGAACAATAGAAATGAATATAATCTTTTTCACAATCTGCTATCTTGTCACTTGAACCACAAAGATTAAATGCTTGTTTCATTCTCTTTACAGCTACCATAAATCTAGTTTCTAGGTCTTTTGATAATTGAACATATTCAACAGCTCTATTCAAGCAATTTAACTGGTCTTTTGGTAAACCATTAAAATAGTCATTACTATTAAAATTGTGGAACATTTGATCTAACACTTCTAGTTGATCCTTGACGATAACCACCGATTGTTCAATACCTTCAAATTCATCACTTTCACAATTAGTGTACTTCTAAGGAGCTACATTCATATTCTTCTTTATATCAAATATCAATATAATCGACAATTAAGCCTTTATCTTTACCAGCACATACACGATTAACACGAGAAATCGTTTGAATCAAAGTATGTTGCTGTATTGGTTTATCAATATAAATAGTATCTAATTCAGGCACATCAAATCCTATTAGCCACATATCTACAACAATAGCAATTTTAAAATTAGATTTAGGATTTTTAAATTGACGGTCAAGTTCTTTTCGATCATCCTTAGTTCCGAGCATCTCATAAAGTTCTGCTTCGTCATCTTTATTTCTTGTCATAACCAATTTAATTTTTTCAATTGGTTTTAATTCCTTTTTGTCTTTTTCAGATAAATTAGATTCATCATCAGACAAATGCATTTCAGCCCATTCAGGTCTAAGTTCAACAATAATCTTATAGAAATTGTACGCAATACTTCTATTAGAACATACAAACATTGCTTTACCCGCAACTGTAGCTCCTTCTTTGACACGTGTTTCATAGTGTTTGATAAAATCTTCTGCGACTGCACGAAGTCGATCAGGATAGCCGATAATCATATCTAGATGAGCAACTGCTTTTTGACTCTCTTCAATTTGATGTTCATTAGCACCTTTTTTTCGCATTGTGCGTAATATTTTTCAATTTCTTGAATCTTTGCTTGGTTCAAATTTACCCTTGCTGCACGTCCATCATAAACAAGATTAACTGTAATTCCATCACGAACAGATTCAGTAATTGTATAGGCATCAACAACAGGAACAAAAACTTCAATTGTTCCATCTATAGGAGTTCTTGTAAAACCTACGTAAGTTGCATTTGGAAGTGAATCGTGCAAATATTTTGCAAATCCATATGAACGTTGAACGCCCTTTTCTGTAACTTTAACTTTTTGGTCTAAATTTATCTGGCTTCTGTGTGCCTCATCCGAAATACAAATAACATTATTTCTATCTGTTAGTAACTGCAAATCTTCGATAAATTTCTGGATTGTAGCCAAATATACACCACCACTTGTACGTCCCTGTAATTCCTCACGAAGCTTTTCACGAGATTCAATACTAACAACAGTTTCGTCACCGATGTATTTTTTAGAAGAGATAAACTGCTTAGAAAGTTGGTCATCTAAATCCGTTCTGTCTGTTATAACAACAATTGTTGGAGAACGGAAATATGTGCTTTTCATCAATAATCTAGTTAAGAAAAGCATTGTATAACTTTTACCACAACCAGTTGCTCCAAAATATGTACCACCTTTACCATCTCCATTAGGTTTTATGTGGTTTTTAATATTTTCAAACAGTTTATTTGCTGCAAAATATTTGAGGATAACGGCATACTATCTTTAAATCTTTATCTGAAGAATCTGGGAAATAGATAAAATCATTGATAATAGCAAGTAATCGTTCTTTACGAAACATTCCTTTAATCATTGTAACAAGAGAACTAATACCATCGACTTCTTTATCATTTTCATCAATTTTTCTCCACGCATAAAAGAAATCATAGGGACTAAAGAAAGAACCATATTTGTTATTTACTCCATCACTGATAACAATAAATGCGTTGTATTTAAAGAGTTCTGGAATATCTCTGCGATAACGTACTGTAAGCTGCTTGTACGCATCCATAATAGTTGTATTTTCTTTTACAGCACTCTTAAACTCAAACACAACAACAGAAATACCATTTAAGAACAGTATTCAGTCATAGTATCAAACTTGGACTCGGAATTATTGGAAGTCCTTACGTCAAATGCTTTCCATAAAGATGTATGATTACTCTGATTGGTTCTGACGCTTGTTTTTGCTTCAACCTCTTTTATTACATCTCCAGGTTTTAACATATTTGCATTGAAAACTGGTTACTTAATAATTTTATCTTTAATTATTGCAGATATTTTTTTGTAATTATCTTTATCTTCATCATTTAGTGCTTTCCAGTTAACAAATTCAACATCTAAGTCTGATCTATTAGTATTACTTATTTTTGGAATTTGAAGTAATTTAATACTATATTCTTGACTGTCATAAATTTCTTGAGACAGTTCAGTTTTGCATTTATCAATATATTTTTTATATCTAACATATCTTTAGAGAACAATTCTCGTTGTGAAACCAATTGCTCATTTACTCTCATATCTGAAAATTGGAGTACATACGCTAAACAAGTATTAATAGAATATTCATCGCCGAATAATTTCACGACAATATTTTCATAATTATAAAGCATCGACTGGCATTCACCAAACAAAAGTATATCTCTACCCGCTTTCTTTTGGTACTGTTTTATACATTCTTTTAGTTCCCAAGCTTTTTTCTCACCATCATTTTTTTATATCTTCCATTTTTTCTTTATAAAAATAACCTTCTCCTATTGTTGATTGAAAATATGCGTGAAAAAGTTTAGTCCACGCAATAACCATCAATATAATGCAATTTTCTATTCTAAACTTAGTACGAGGACAGTTATATGTTTCAACTGCTGTTAAGGCACTATTAACTGAATTTTCAAAAATAGTTTTTGCTTTACCTTGTCTCAATGTAATCATATTATTCTCCTATTTTCATATTGATAAATTAATACAATTTTAATCGACTCGATGTAGGTTTCTTGTAGGACCTCCAACATAAATGCTTTTTGCTATTTCCTGTAGATCAAAATCTTCGTCACAAATAATATTGTCACAAGGGACGTGTAC
>JAHHUE010000090.1 GCA_020024155.1 Oscillospiraceae bacterium
AGCCCATTGCATAAATTTTTGCAAAACCTCCTGATAAAGTTGCATCAATTGTTGGTATTTGTTCAAGATAAACTTTACCCATACTACCATCAATTGAAATATATTTGCCTTCACCAACATCTATATCTTTAAAGTAAGCAATTTTATTGTTAAAATCAGCTCTAAGCTCATTGCACCCTAATACGCAGCAACGTCCTATACCACGAGCAACAACTGCTGCATGACTTGTCGTACCACCACGAGCCGTTAGTATACCTTTTGAAAGTGCCATGCCTTATATATCTTCCGGAGAAGTTTCAACCCTTACAATAATAACTGATTCATTTCTTTTTTTATTCTCCTGCTTTGAAATTGTATATAGGTTTTATAATTTTAACAATCTCAGCAGTAGGTCCAATATTGTCAACTATATCTTTCATACTTTTGTAAGCCATTGGGCTTTCATCAAGTGTGTTATCACCAATTGAAGTACTAAATATCCCCTCCATAGATTTTTCAAACTCTTCCAGTGTAAACTTCTCTTTTGCACTTTTACGGCTAAAAAGTCTGCCTGCTCCATGTGGTGCAGAATTGTTCCAATCTTTGTTGCCTTTGCCTATACAAATCAAACTTCCATCTCTCATATTCATAGGTATAAGCAATTTTTCTCCTATTTTTGCAGAAACTGCACCTTTTCTCACCATATTGCTGTCTATATCTATATAGTTATGTATTGTTTCAAAATGACCAAAGTTTTCAAGAGATTTATCAAACATTTTTTTAAGAATTATATTAGCAATTTCTATTCTATTATCGGTTGCAAAGGTCTGGCAAATTCTCATATCATCCAAATACATATTTCTATATTCACCCGTAAGATAGCAAAGTTCTTTTGGCATAGATATTTCTTTGGCTTGAAATTCTGCTTTTAAAACTTTGATAGCCGATTGTATTTCATCTCTTCTGCCAGCTTGTTTATATTCTTCAATCAATTTATTTTGCTTTTCAAAAAGTTTATCTGCACCACGGCATATATCGTATGCCATATTTTGATATATTTCTGCCACTTGTTTGCCTAAATTTCTACTTCCGGTATGAATTACAAGGTACTTTTTATTTTCATCATCTACATCTATTTCTATAAAATGATTGCCTCCACCTAATGTACCCAGACTGCGTTCTATCCAACGACTTCTTTTTAAATTTCTATAACAATGCAAATTTTGAAGTTCTGTATATTTTGCTAATCTTCCTTCGTGTACATTTTTTCCACTTGGGACATAATCTCTGATTACATTATCAAAAGTCTGAAAATCTATTTCTATGTTTCCAAGCTCCACTGTTAACATACCACAGCCTATATCAACTCCAACTATATTTGGAATTACCATTTCTCCTAAATCTGCTGTAAATCCAATAACGCACCCTGCTCCGGCATGAACATCCGGCATAATTCTTATACTGCATCCTTTTGTAAATTCAAGGTCGCATAATTGTTTTATTTGCTTTGCTGCATTCTCTTCTATGTAATCTGTATAAATTTTTGCAGTATTATATAATCCTTTTATTTCCATCATTTTTATACACCTACCTATCTTATGTGTTTGTTCCTCTTAGTACCGCTGTTAGTTGTGAAAGCAAATCTCCATTACCGTTAACAGTAATATTGCCAACATTTTCGCAAATACGCTCTACATATTCAAGTTCCTTTAATTTATAAAGTGTCTTATTTTCATCCATAAGTTTTGCTGTATTAAGCAATGAACGAGTAGATGCAACCTCTTCTCTGCGAGTAATAACATTGGCCTGAGCTCTTTTTTCTGCAATTAAAACAGTGTTCATAATATCGCGAATTTCTCCTGGCAATATAATATCTTTTACCCCTGCATCCACAATTTCTACAAACAAATCACCTTCCTTATCTTTCAATCGTTTTAAAACATATTCCGATAATTGTTCTTTGTTCTGCAAGATTTCATCAATACGATATTTGCCAATAAAATCACGCAATGCAAGTTGTGCAATAATATGTATCTGCTCTTTGTAGTCGTCAATTTTTGTAACTACATTTATATAATCGGTTATACGGTAATTGCAAACAAAGTTTACTCTAACCGAAACTTTATCTTGTGTAAGTATTTCTTGACCTGTAATATCCATTTTTGTAAGACGAGTATCAATATATTCAATATCAACCTTTACATCTGTTCTCCAAAAATAATATACACCTGCATCCAATATTTCAACCAATTTTTGATTAAAATAAAGTCTTGCCTTTTGATATTGCATTACCTGCACTTTTATGTAGAGTTGTTCTGGAATTTTTGAAAAAATGTACTCTGGAACATTATCAGATATTCTTGGGGAAGAAATATCAACCATTGTAAACTCATGTTTATCATAAGTTGTAAAGTATGCATATTTACCTGTTGGCAATACATTTTTAAATTTTCCATTTACAAAGTGTAGTGCCAACTGACAGTCTGCAATTTCTACACAAACTGTATTTGAGCGTACATCTTCATTTTCCAACAATACATCCAATGAAGCATATTCAGACTGTACTAATCTGTCTATATCCACAATCTCTATTGTTTTATCTCCAAAAATGTAGTGTTTTCCCGTATTAAGCATTTTTATGAACTTACCATTTTTAAAAAGAAGACCTTTTTGATTTTCGTTAATAATTGTTTTCATATATCAAAACCTCCAAAAGTTTTATAATCGTTTAAACAGTTACCGATACATTTTTTACGGCAATAATATTAAGTATTCTTTGGAAAAAGCGGAAAGTTTAACTTTTGGCTTTTTCTTCTAATATACGGTATCCTATTATCAACAAGGCAAAAAACGTATTGCATTTATCTTTAATCACAATATTGTAACTAAATTTACTTTGCGTAGTAACTGCTTTTTAATTATGCATTATTACAAAATTTGTCATTGTACTTTTTTATTACCAAACCAACTGGTGAAGATTAAATCTTCAGCAGGAATCGAACCTGCGATTAAAAATATGTATATAATTTTACATATATTCGCAACCTTTTACTTGGCATACGCTTTGGAATATCCTTGCGCACCGCTGTGATTTAATACACTAACTTAAAGTAATCTTGCAAGTATAAGTATATATGAGCAATATCACTTTATCACGGAAAAAAAGTTGCGAACTCTCATTTAAGTCCGCAACTTTTCTGTAATCTCAGTCTGTCTTTTATTAAATTAACAAATATTGCTGGCTCTTGCACTTTTACAAATGGTCCAAAAGAAAGCACTCTGATAACAAGCTCTGTTCTGTCACTTTTATCATAATATACTGTTATTTTATAACGGTTATCGCAAATTCTTTCTGCCTCTTTTTTGAAATGTGCAAAATGCAATAAAAATCGTTCAAGAGCTTTTCTGTCGTCAAACAGTTCTACAACAAAATACTCCTCTAAATGTTTAGTGCTTGTTACTGTTTTATGATTTGAGTTTCCTATTATCTCACATTCCTTTATTCCTGATAGATTTAATGTAGATATAAAACTTCCACAAACTAAATTTGCTCTAAATCTATCATCTTTTTCAGAATATTCTAATTCAATAGGTGTGCCGGAAATTCTTTTTTCTTCTCCCTTCATACTTACATATTCAGCTTTAATTATTTTATTTTCTTTTATTGCTTTTAATATAGTACGAAAATTTTTAATATAAGTTTCATCTTCATACAAGTCCCCATCATTATACTTATCAAATAAAATATAATCATCTGGCATAAATAATGGCTCTATATCTTTTAAAAAATCAAAATTTACATCAAACAACTTCATTCTTTTGTCAAGAGAAATTGTTTTTAACCATCTTAATTCTAATGTAGTTAATGGAATTGTAGGTGTATGTTTTATTTGAGTTTTATAATCCTTATCAATCAATTTCCATTTACCACTATTTAATGCAGAAGAAATTTCTATATAGCTTTCAGCAAATGCTTTTTTGTCTATAACTTCTTTCATTCTTTTTTCATTAAGCTCATTTTGTATTGCCAATTTTAATATAGACGCCACTGCTGAATAATAGCAGCCATATATTTCATTAAACAGCACTATATATCACCTCATATTCCATATATGCTATACATATTTTCAATGTCTTGTTTAAATTGATTTTCAATAGTTCGATTTGAAAAATTTATCTTTGTTATGCGACAAATAAAAGTTCTTATCCATGGAATCATTTCATTTGTGCTATAAACATCTGCTGAGAAAACACAAGTATTTTTATCAACACGAGTAACAGTTCCTATTCTCTTTTCTCTTAATAAACGATTATAGATATGTTCTTCATTATCTCCGATATGTACAGTAAATTCCACATGCTCAATTTTTCCGTCTCCTATTGATACTCCCCATAAATGTTTTTTGATTTTTTTGTATAATTCCAATGCTTGCTGATAATTTTCAGCTTTTCCCATTTGTTTTACTGTTTTTATATAATCTAATCTGTAAACTTTTATGGTTTTATATAATAAATTATAAGCAATTAAATATTGTCTTCCGTTTTGTGTGCTTACATATATTTTTAATGGTATTACTTCTTTATTTTGTTCTATATTTTTACCTTGTGGCTCATATATAATTTCAACAGTATTCCTTTCATATATTGCACTAAAAATTTCACACAAAATTTCACTGTCAATTGCATTGTTTATATAGTGATGCTTAAATGAAAAACAACTGTTATTCTCATATTTATCAAGCAAAAAACTTCCAATAACACCACAACCTGAAACCTCAGAAAAGAAATTGATAGAATCCAATAAGTTTGAAATACCCAAATCTTCAACTCTACTGTAAAGAACCTGTTTGCCTTGTTTTTGTGTTTTTATCAAACCAAGTTCTGTGTACTCTTTTAATTTTTTTCTTACAGTAGACTCATCATAAAATGTTTCACAAGAAAACTTGCTTAAATAATCTTCATCAATTTTTTCTGTTATCTCACTAAGCGAAAAATATATGTTTGGTGCATATAAAATATCAAAAATAATGAAATGGAGTGTAATATCTCCATCTGTAAAACTTTTTGCTTTTAATGCTTTATACAAAGGGTTGCTTTTAGTTTTTCTTGAATCAATGGATAAAAACACATTTTTACCTTCTTGTGTTTGATGAAATCCCATATAATTGCCCAAATAGCTTTCTATCCTTCGTTTTTCGTTATCATAAGAACGTGCACTTTTCTTATCATATTCTCCACGAGTCTTAAACCCATAGATGTAAAACTCTTTCATATATCCACGTATTCTCTGAAAATTTTTAATCAACTCAAAATAAGCCAATAAAATCACCCTTTTTATACAATAATCTTTTTACTAATTATATTAAGTAAGAATATATTTTACAAGATAATATAT
>JAHHUE010000091.1 GCA_020024155.1 Oscillospiraceae bacterium
CTGACCAAAGGCTATCTGTTTGTCGTGAAGAAGCACTATCGGGAGATGCTCCAATGCCAAATTTAAATCGTGATTTATTTCAGTCTATTTATGATGTTATTCTTGATAGTTTCAATAAAAATAATGGCGATGCATTATCTGCTATTAGAGATGGTGTAACTTATTTAATAGGTATTGCATTTTTTGTGTAAATTTAGTAATATATTTACATACAACACTTTTATGTTTATTTTTTAGTATAGTATAAGTAAGTTAACAAAACATCTTATATTGTAGTAGCAATCTATTTATTTTATAGTATAGTATGATTAGGAATTGATGATATGGCAGACTGCACAAGTTGTAGTTCCCTATTTATTTTTGGTATAGTATAATAATTATAAAATGTTGGTGGTTGAAGATGTTGTTGTAGTTCCCTATTTATTTTTGGTATAGTATAATAAAAGCAGACCTTGAAGCATTACAAAAACTGTTGTAGTTCCCTATTTATTTTTGGTATAGTATAATTGAATAAATGGCGAATTTAAAAAATCTTAGGTTGTAGTTCCCTATTTATTTTTGGTATAGTATAATAGGGCAAGAAAAATCCCTAGAAAACAGTAGTTTTCCAGGGATTTTTTCTTTTTATTTTTACAAAAAAGTCATTTGTTCTGCCTGCATAGGTTTATCGTTTACTGATGGCTTTCCAAGCAAGATTTGCATATTTTGATATTGTTTCTCTGTAATTGTTAATAATCTTACTGCTCCATTTGAAGGCAGATTGTTTTTTATTCTTTTAAAATGTTTTTCAACAGCATCATTACCATTGCACACTCTTGAATATACTGAAAATTGTAACATATAATATCCATCTTTCAATAAAAAATTACGAAACTTAGTTGCAGACTTTCTTTCAGTAGCTGATGTAACAGGCAAATCAAAGAAAACTATCATTCTCATAAATTTACTCATATTGATGTTGTGCTAGGGGTATTATTTTGCACAGTTTTAAGTTGTTTTTCTCTGATAAATAACTTGCCTGCAATGTCTGCACTGTTTTTTCGATTGCATAAGAAAGTGGATGTTTTTGATTATCAAATAATATGTCACAATTTATAAGATTATATAAAATTTGTTTATCTTTTGTTGTTAATTTATCTGTGATATTTTCTTCCATATTATACACACATAAATCTACCATTGGTCTAAATATTTCCATGATATCATCTGCAAGATTAAATGAATTTAATTGGTTTTTATGGTGAATTCCTAACGATGGTTCAAACCCATATACAACCAAACTTCTGCAAACAAGCCCTCTTATAATGGCATATCCATAATTAAGACGAGCATTTGTTATATCGTCATATCTTCTGGAAAACTCATTGCCAAAAAGATATTTAAAATACTTTGACGCACATACAGCTTCCATATTATCTTCATCATCAAGTTTAACTTTTTTAGAAATTAAATTAAGTTCATCACTGCCATTTAAACCAAGCAAATATAAAACTTTTGCTTGGTTTTCTATTTTTCTTATAACAATTTCTTTCCATAAATGTTTTTTTAAAGTTAATTTTAAATTGATTTGAGATTGCAAAATTTTCAGTTTTCTTGAATGATTATTATATCCAGTTAAAACTCCACAAGGCAGATGTTTATCATCACAGAAATAAACAAGTATTCCGTTATCTGCACAATATGATAATATTGAACTGGTTAAATTTGTTTGATTATTTTCAATAAGTATAGTTGAAATATCCTCAAGAGGAAAAGAATATTCCTCTTGAGTTTTAACAATAAGTTGTCTATTTTTTAAAGATAGTTTTGATGATGACGAGATAAAAATATTGCGGTACGCCATATTAAACACCCCTCTATTTTCTTATTTCTATATCCGCCTTATACTTATTACCCAAAATATCAACATTATATTTTTCAATAGATTTTAATGTTTTTATTCCAAGACCTCTTAAAAAATATGAGTTATCATTTATAATTACCTTTATAGCTGCACTAGCTATGTCTGCATTTGAATAATATACAAATTCTTCACTAGATAAATATTCATTTTGTATTTTAGCATCTTTAAATGTTTTGCTAAATTTCATTTCTTTTTTACTTTTTATAAGCAACAAATCATTAGGATAAACAGAATATAAAAAGTCTTTATCATCCATAATCTTCCATTGCTCATAATTTTTATGTGCAACACAAGCTTTGTTTGGTAATTTATCTTTAACTAAATCAGATACATATATTGGTACAAAATAATATCCTTCATTTTCAACTTTATACAAATCTATACGAACCATATCACCATTGCCGGCTACACCATTATTAACACTAACATTAAGGCTGGATGTTTCATATGTTTTTACTTTATTAACTTTTGGAGAAATACCACCTTTTGGCGTTGGTTTATACACATATCCTTCTGGAAATGCCTTTTTGCCATCTCCATCTGCTTTTATCAGTTTTTCTTTCAGCAAATTGTATAAAAGCTTATCACTTGATGGATTATAATAATTTTCAATTTCTCCATCTTTAATTTTTAAATCTTGTATTAAAGTTTTGGTTACAACTTTTTCTTCTGTTACATTATTTAAAGTTATATCTTTTTTTGAACGGATAGTTTCTTTATGTGCTTGACCTGCTTTTTTCTTGCGTTCTCTTCTTGACACAAATATTGGCTTAATCTTGCTTAAATCCATATCTTGATAATTAGGTAGTAGTATATCATTCAATAATTCCTGTGGCTTTTTACTTGTTCTTATTTCAAGTTCTGTTTTAAATTCCGGCCAAGGTAATGGAAACTTTTCATCTTTAAAATCAGCATCTCTGTCTTTATAATAATTTTCTCTATACCTTGAATATTTAGTAACCTTTTGTATTGTCCCTTGTGAAACACACGCAACAACAACTGCATCCACACTATGGTGTAAATCGCCGTCTTCTCTTATTTTTGTTATGCCCCATCTTTTTCTCATATATGATGTTACAGCACCATTAACAGATATTACTTTTTGTTTACCTGTATATGTTTCATCAAATGCAAGATTATCTCGTATGTAATTTGCCATAAATCTTGTTATAAACTGTGTGTCTTGCAAGCTTCTTTGCTTCATTTCTGATTGCTCTTCATCTGTTAGATGTACTTTTAACAATTTTTGTCGTTTTGCTCTGTTTTTTATAACAGCATTTACAATTCCAATAAAGTCATCTTTACTTTTAACATAATCCATTGGAATTCTGTTTCCTTTTTCTCTGTTTGCCTGTGCTATAACAAGAGCTTTATTTGTATATCTATCGTCAAAAGAAATGCTATAAGGGATAATATGGTCAATTTCACAATATCCAGGAGTAAACAACAATTCTGCTTTTATTGGTGTATTGGTATACAAACAAATTCCTTGTTGCTCTTGCCATAATCTATATTTAATAATATCTTGTCCCGATGGTTTTACTATCCCAAATGTGTTTTTTATTTCATTGTACACTTTTTGGTTATTATCTGCGTTTTCTTTTTGCTGTTTTTCAATTACTTTTCTTTCTGCAAAGGATTTTGACATATCTCTTGCCAATTCAATATTTATCATTGCAGGTGAACCATATTTTCTTATAAGCGCATTAACCAATCTTATTGTTTGATTTATTGACCTTTTAACAACCGGACTTGTTATTTCGTATATATCATCAGGTAATTTTGGCAAATATTTTCTTGTATTTTCGTTTTTATGAGCTTTAAAATCATATCCGGCTTCAATACAAGCCTTATCGTAGGTCATTCCTATTTCAAGATATGGTGTAATTTTTCTCATAGCTTTCAATGATAAATTGCCTACTTTTGAAAAGTTTTTCATATTGATAATGACTTGTTTCTCGTCATCAGAAAAATCATAATTTTCAATAGATGAAATTATTTTTTCATCAGTCTTATAGTATGTTAATACAGTTCCTATAACATCTCTTTTCTCAATAGAAATTTTTTCAATATAACCTTTGTACAACTTATCAAAAGCTCTTCTCATTTCGTGATAAGCTGCTAAATATTGAAACTTTGTTTTTTCAACTTTATCTATATCCTGATTTCCATAAGATAGGCTTGAAAAATATTCTTTATCAGATAATCCAAGTTCTTTTCTTATTTTGTTATAATCTACTTTTTCAGTTTTATGACAAAGTTCTATAATTGTTTTTCTCTCTTCATCACTTAAAAATCTTTTATTGTTATCTGAAATAATCCTTATATTATTTACTTTTTGCAAAAGATTAAAATATTCAAATGTATAACAAGCCTTTGCACCACGCTTTTCATTTTTTTCAAAGGTACAATTGCCAACCATTTTCTCAATTTGATTTCCGGAATATGGGCTTTGCTCTCCCGGCCCTTCATCAAAATCTCTTTGACTTTGAACTATATCAAGATATTTTTCAATAAAATCATCTGTAATATATTTATTACCAAAAGATTTTTGCTTTTCAAATATAATATTTATTTCATCAATAATTTGTTGCCTTAAAAAAGTATTTGAATAATCTCCACCTTTATTCCTTTTTATATTTGAATACTTTTCATCTTTATACAGCATTTCACCCACAGTCAAGTATCCTTTTTCTTCCATATACTGCACATTTTCATTTGTGGCAGTCAATAACTTTCCTGCATCGCTTTTCTTATCTTCATTTTTTCTGTTAGACTTAAACCCTCTTCTTTGGGCAATATGTATCAATACTCTTGCCAATTCTTCTTTTGTGAGAAGTCGCTCAATAGCTTCGTATCTTATTTTATAAACATCTGTTAAACCATTTGAATTATACAGATTGATTAACTCATCTTTTGAAATAATATTTTCTCTTTGGAGCAAATTTTTTATTCTGTCCATTCTATGTCTATGTCTGCGATTTCTTCTTCTTGCTCCTCTTGCCTCTCGTCTTGGTGCTGCAAGAGATGAGCCATCTTTTGGATGTTCAGCAGCATCAAAAATTCTTACGCCCATATCAATAATTCTATTTGGCTCACCATTCAAATCCGTATTTAAAACACTCCATCCAACCGATGTTGTTCCAATGTCTAAACCGATTCTATACATACTTTCTCCTCCATATAAAATTTATATATAAATATTTTATTTTATAAAGAAAAAAGGTATTGTGACTAGCACAACACCTTTTATTTGCGGCACGATGCTTACGCAAAGGCCTTATTGTAGCAACCTATTTACTTTTGGTATAGTATAAGTTGTTATTATTTTATCACGTTAAATATATTTTGTCAACTATAACAATGTTTTTTATTTATTATAACCAAATCTATTATTAAATATTTATATTCATAATTATATTTTTAAAATATAATTAGACAAAACCATATTATCT
>JAHHUE010000092.1 GCA_020024155.1 Oscillospiraceae bacterium
TGACTAAAAATAATCAATTTAAGCTAAAATAGATGACAAAAAATTATATAATCACTGAGAGTGAATTTTAATAAAAGCCCAAAAATAATATTTTAAATAATAATTAAATGACAAATGGTTTGATTTTAAATAGAGGATAAATAGTTAAATATAGTCAAAGAGAAAACAGTTTAATACAACCAGAGGGTAAACAGTGGAAAATTTATACGATAAAATTATAATAGGGGCAGGACTGTACGGCTTATATAGTGCAGAATACTGCGGAAGAAAAGGGGAAAAGGTGCTTGTGCTTGAATGCGATGATGTTGCTTTTTCCCGTGCAACTTATATAAATCAAGCGAGAGTACATATGGGATACCATTATCCTCGCAGTATTTCCACTGCTGTTAAAAGCAGAAACTACTTTGACCGTTTTTGCGAAGATTATCCAGACAGTATAAAAACAGACTTTAAAAAGATTTATGCCACAAGTGCAAATTTTTCTTGGACAGATAAAAATCAGTTTATAAAGTTCTGTAAAGATTCCAATATTCCTTGCGCTCCCGTTGAGCCAGCAACATATTTTAAAGAAAATATGTGTGACGGAACTTTTGAAACTCTTGAATATACTTATGACTGGAAAATTCTCCGTGATGAACTTTTTGCTGACATTGATAAACTTGGGGATAAAGTTCAGATAAGATACAACAGCTTTATCACTGCAATAAACAAAGAGGGAGAGTATTACAAAGTTACACTTAAAGACGGTGTTTCTTTTTATACTCCATTTTTGCTTAATAGCACATACGCAAGTGTAAATCAAATAAATACTCTTGCCGGATTTGATACTTTTCCTATTAAATATGAGCTGTGCGAGATTATTCTGTGCAAAATAAATGACAGACTGAAAGATGTAGGTATCACTGTTATGGACGGCCCGTTTTTCTCCATTATGCCTTTTGGCAAAACCGGACTACATTCTTTAACAAGTGTTACTTTTACTCCTCATATAACCTGTTATGATAAATTGCCTAAGTTTGACTGTCAGAAAGGATTGGAAAATTATTGCACTCCTGAACATTTGGGCAACTGCAACAACTGCCCTCATAAGCCGGAAAGTGCTTGGGGCTATATGTCACAACTTGCAAGAAAATATCTTAAAGATGAATTTGAGTTTAGCTATGAGGGGTCTTTATTCTCTATGAAACCTATACTTAAATTAAGCGAAATTGACGACAGCCGTCCTACACTTATAAAACAATTTTCTCAAAACCCTACTTTTGTAAGTGTTTTGTCCGGAAAAATTAACACTGTATATGACTTAAAGGAAATTTTGGACCAATGATAATAAATAAAGAAAAAAACTTTATTTCAGCAGTTATATATTGTTATAACTGTCAGAATAGTATCGAAAACTTTTTGCAAAAAATAAACATATTCCTTTGTGAAAATTTTGAAAGATATGAAATTGTTTGTGTTAATGATTGTTCCACAGACAACACAAAAGATAAAATAAATGAGTTTTGCGAAAACAACAAGGTTAAAAGCCTGACTTTGGTAAATACAAGCTTTTTTCAAGGCATTGAAAATGCTATGATTGCCGGCCAAGATATTGCTATTGGTGACTTTGTTTTTGAATTTGACAGTACAGTTGATGATTTTGACAGCGGTCTTATTTTAGATGTTTATAAAAAATCTCTCACCGGTTTTGATGTGGTTTTTGCTGTACCTAAGAAAAGCACAAAATGCTCTTCCGGCTTGTTTTATAAATTGTTTAACGGTTATTCTAATTCGGAATATCGCCTTAAAACAGTGCGTTTTGGCGTTATTAGCCGTCGTGGTATAAACCGTGTTAAATCTATGGGTGTTAAAACAGTTTACAGAAAAGCTGTTTACGCATCTTGTGGTTTGCCAATATGTGATGTTGAGTACATACCTGCAAAAACTCAATCCCAAGCTGATTATCAAAAAGAAACAAAAAAAGATATCGGCATTAACAGCCTTATCCTTTTTACTGACATAGGATACAAAATAAGCGTTATGCTTACAGCAGTTATGTCTCTTGTGCTTTTGCTTGCCGGTATTTATACTGTGGCTGTTTTTATTTCTGCTGACCCTGTTGCCGGCTGGACAACAACTATGCTTGTTATGTCTTTTGGTTTCTTTGGTTTATTTGTTGTTCTTGCTTTTGTGTTAAAATACCTTTCTGTTATTTTAAATCTTGTGTTCACTCACAAACAGTATGTAATTGAAAGTATTCAGAAAATAACTAAGTAGGCTTCTATATGATAAAGAATAAAGATATTACCAAAAAATTTTTATATATAATTATGGCAGTTATGGTACTTGGCAAATTGGCACTTGCTTCTTTGCAGTTTATAACTGCTTATCCTGCAACTGTTGCACCAATAGACGATTATCTTATGGTGACACTTGCAAAAAATATTACTGAGGGAAACTGGCTTGGTGTGTACAATGCAATGACACTTTCAAAGCACAGTTTCTTTGCTGTTTGGCTTGCTTTTCTCCATATTATGCACATACCTTTTACCGTTGGAAATGCATTGTTATGGACTGCTGCAAGCTGGTTTTTCTGTCATAGTATAAAACCTGTTATTAACAAAAACTATGTATATTTGCTAATTTTTACAGGACTGTTGTTTAACCCTGCGTCAACTGCTCAGTTTACAACAAGAATATATCGTGACAGTATTTTTCCTGCTTTATGCTTGATACTTTTTTCTGCAATTACTGCTATTGGTATAAGATATAAAAAATCTATAAAAAGCTGGATACCTTATTTAATTATATGGGGGTTATCACTTGGTGCAGTCTATCTGACAAGAGAAGACGGTATTTGGGTTGCTCCTTTTATAGCTGTTGCTGTAATTGTTATAATTATCGTTTTATTTAAACAAAAACAAAAAGCTGTGGCTAAAATAATTTCCTTGGTGATTGTTCCTATTGCTTTGTTTGGTATTGTTTTATCCGGATATGGCTATATGAATTACACTCACTATGGAAGATTTATAATAAGCGATTTTTCTCAGGGAGAATTTAAAGACGCTTATGGTGCAATGATGAGCATAAAACAAGATAATCCGGTTGATTCTGTTGCTGTTAATATGGAAGTTATAAATCAGCTTTATGAAGAAGTGCCTACCTTTGCTTTATTGAAAGATGTTTTGCAATCCGATGAAATTAAAAACGGATACTATGACAAAACTTTGGGAGAATACAAGGGCGGCAGTTTCTACTGGGCTATAAGAATGTCTGCTCAAAAGCTGGGATATTATGATTCTCCTCAAAAGGCTAAACAATTCTATGAAGATATATATAACGAAATTGTTCTTGCAGTCAAAGAAGGCAGACTGAAAGTTGACGGAAAAATAAAAAGCACTGTAAGCCCTAAAATAAATCTTAAATATGTTCCACAAACATTTGAAGAAGCTTTTAACAGTGCAAAATGTGTTTGGGGCTTTGAACAGACAACTTCTGAATGTTTGCCGTCAATAGGCACAACCGATGAAATATCTGAGATAGAAAAGTTTGTTTATCAAAAAGGTAATGTTGCTTATGTGGCTAATACAGACAGACTTTATTTTTCTCCTATAAGAAAACTTGCTAACAGTTTTATGAAGTTTTTAACAGTAGTTTATAAAATTGTTATTCCGTTTATGACTATCAGTGCAATATGCTGGCAGATAAAACAACTTATAGACGATTTAAGAAAAAAACAGTTTTCATTAAACAGTATGCTTAATGTTATTATGCTTGGATATATACTTATGGCTGTTTTTAGAATATTTATGATTAGCTATGTGGAAGTAGCATCATTTACAATAGGCACTTATGTTATGTATCTTTCAACTGTTCATCCTCTTGTAATCGCTTATAGCCTTGTTGGATTTATAAATAACTTTAATCAAGATATATAATAATGTATTATAGGGACGGAAAACCGTCCCTTTTTATTTTTCTGCTTTTATCTCCAATAGTTTTGCAATAGTCAAGGTTGTGGAAACTGTAAAATCTACTCCCAACTTGGACATTATATTTGTGTTCTTTGGGTTGTTTACACGAGCAACAGTTTTTTCAATTCCAAAAACTTTCTTTGCAAGCTGACAAGAAATAAGATTTACTTCATCTGTTCCTGTTGTGCCAATAAACACATTGTAATCTGAGTTAAGTCCGGCAGTATTCAATACGTCAATACTTGTTCCGTCTCCGTTTATGATTTTTACATCAAGCTGATTTGAAATTACATAGCAAAGCTTTTTATCCTGCTCAATAACTGTAACTTTATGTTTGTGGTGAATAAGCTCTCTGGCTAGATGAAATCCAACTTTTCCACCACCAATTATGCAAATATTCATCAGCTAATCTCCTGAAAATAATTTATAATTCCATTTACCACCATTGTGGTAGGACATATTGTGGGAATAGAAAAATATTTTTCAAAAATATTCTTTTTCTCTGGGTCATATACTCTGCATAAAACCTTTGGTACATTAAAAATGTTTTTTGCAATTTGTGCAACAGTCAAATTTACATTATCATCATCTGTGACAGCGGCTACTGCGTCACAACTTTCTATACCGGCTTGTTTTAACACATCTGTATCAATTGCTATACCGCTTATACAAACTCCATCAAAATTATCCAGCAACGAAAAGTTTTCTCGGCTATCGCTTATTATAAAAACATCGTGATTGTTTCTCTCAAAATATTTGGCAAGTGCACATCCAACTTGTCCTGCACCAATAATTAAAATATTCATTGTAAATTCCTTTTATTTTTATTATGGAGTGTTGTGATAAACTTTAATCCAATATAATAATGTATATAAAATGGAGAAATTTATTGAGTTAAATAAAAAAGTAAAAATATGTAGAAATATGCAAAAAAATATTGACAAAGAGGGATAGAATGTGTATAATATAAAGCACTGACACGGGGGACTGTGTTGGTGGCAGCTGAAAAGAGAAAGAAGTTAATAAAAATTTCTAATAAAAAAGAAAAAAGGTATTGACAAACTGAGTAAGTTGTAGTAGAATAATAAAGCTGTCCAAAAGGCAGCAAGGACCTTGAAAATTAAACAATAAAGAAAGAACAGAAGCTTGTGAAGGAATAACTTTAGATATTCTTTTGAAGTGAGAAAACACTATAAAATCGCTTTTAGTAATTTCGAGACGCTAATGCGTTAAGAGAGAGTAATTAAGGTCTCGCAAGAGATTTTGATATAGGATTTAACAAAGAGTTTGATCCTGGCTCAGGACGAACGCTGGCGGCGCGCCTAACACATGCA
>JAHHUE010000093.1 GCA_020024155.1 Oscillospiraceae bacterium
AGATAATAATGAGTTTCAAGATGTATGGCTTGTTTTGTCAAAAGATAGTTTTATATGCCAAGATAACTTGAATATTATATTAAGAATTGCAGAAAATAACGGTATAGATAGTGAGAGTATAACATATTTTACTTCTGCAAAATTTAATGTTGAAGAAATGGAAGACCTTGCACAGACTGTAAGTTTTTTTGGAGACAGACTGATTGTTATTAAAGATTTTAATATTACAGATTTATCAGAAGATTATATTGGAAAAATCTGCGATAATATAAAAGATAGTCAAGGTACACATTTTGCAATAGTCCTTACTTATGAAGACGATAAAGCTTTAAATACAAAAAAGATTTCACAACTTACTGAACTTGTGAAAGAAAAGGGTGTATTAAATGTTGTAAAAGAAATTGACGAAAAATTTCTTATGGATTTAATCTTTGAAAAAGCAAAATCTCTTGATACATCAATAGATAAGGATGTTGCAAGATACATTGTGCAATCTGTTGGTAAAAATGCAAATTTAATAATACATGAGATAGAAAAATATTCAGCATCATGTAATTATACTAAAATAGACAAATCAATAGTTGATGAAATTGGTGTAAAAACGCTTGAAGCTAAGATTTTTGATATTATTGATTTTATATGTGATAAAAAACCGGTAAAAGCATTGGAAAATTTAAACTTGATTTATTCACAGGGAACAGACGAGATTGCTGTATTAGGTGCATTAGCAACATCTTTTATAGATATTCACAGATGTAAAATGGCAAAATCAAAAGGGTTTAATTATAAAGTTGTTCATAACGATTTTGAAAAGCGTTCACACGAATATAGATATCAAAAGGCAATGGCTAACTCTAATAAATTTACAGAAAAAGGCTTGGAAGAAATTATAGAGTTGATGTTAAAAACAGATTTATCACTAAAAAGCACTTCAATTGAAAAAAGACAGCTTATTGATATACTTGTTACACAAATAATTGTGAAAGGAATGGCTGTTTAATGGATAAAATAAAAGTTAATCAAATTGTTGTAGTTGAGGGGAAATATGATGCGATAAAACTGGATAGTATTATTGATGGAATAATAATTCCGGTTAATGGTTTTTCTATATTTAAAGATGAAGATAAAAAACTTTTGCTTAAAGAATTAGGTAGAAAAAATGGCATTATTCTTATTACAGATTCAGATACAGCGGGGTTTAAAATTAGAACATATATACAGAATATATGTAAAAATGCAGAAATAATAAATGTATATATTCCTCAAATTCAGGGTAAAGAGCCAAGAAAAGCTGTTCCTTCAAAAGAGGGAACACTAGGCGTTGAAGGCATAGACAAAAATATTTTATTAAAATGTTTTGAAGATGCAGGTGTAAATCATTTTGGAGCACAGCAAATAAATAAATCAAACCTTACTTATGCTGATTTATTTGAGCTTGGATTATCTGGTACAGATAATTCATCTAAAAATAGAGATAAAGTTTGTAAAGCTATTGGCATACCAAACAAATTATCTAAAAAATCATTCTTAGAAGTGCTTAACAGAATGACGGATAAAGAAGAAATTAAGAGATTTTTAGATGAAAAACCAACTTTGTTTTGGGATTTTCATGGTACACTTACATTAAATTTTCCACAATGGAGAGAATGTGTGTTTCAGCTTATAAATGATAATTTTCCAAAATATAATATAACTATGGAAAAAATCAGCCAAGAATTAACTGGTAAATGCTTGCCATGGTATACATACAAAGACCGTGATACAAGACATATTATAAAAGAAAAAGATGGTTGGTGGAAAAGCTGCAATGAAGAGCTGCTTAAAATGTTTATTAGATGTGGATTGACAAAAGAAGAGGCTGAAAGCATATATTTAAAGGTTAGAGATTATGTTACTTCTCCAGATGGAAATCCACTATATAAAGATACAAAATATGTTCTTAAAACATTAAAGGATAGAGGCTATAAAAACCATTTGTTGTCAAATAATTTTCCAGAATTAGATGAACTTATGGATAAATTAGGCTTGTCAGAATTTTTTGAAGGTCAGACTATAAGTGGAAAAATAGGCTTTGCAAAACCTAGAAAAGAAATTTTTGAGCATGCATTAAATACGGCAGGAAATCCAGATAAAAAAATAATGATTGGTGATAATATCAATGATGATGTTTGTGGTTCTAAGGCTTGTGGCTTTAATACAATTTGGATTAACACAAAAAATGGCATAGCAAATGAATGTGTTGATTATACCTGCTATAACCTAACAGAAATTCTTGATATTTTAAAATAATATAGAATGGTGTTGGAGAAAATAGATGAAAGGTTTAATACATATTTACTGTGGTGACGGAAAAGGAAAAACAACAGCAGCCATAGGCCTTGCAGTTCGTGCGGTTGGTTCAGATATGAAGGTTGTTTTTACTCAGTTTATGAAAGGTAATTCTTCAAACGAAATAAATGTACTTGAAAAAATAGAAAATATTAACCTTATATTTTGTGATAAACAATTTGGATTTGTTTGGAATATGACCAGACAAGAAAAAGAAGAGGCTAAAATTGAGTACACAAAACAGTTTGAGAAAACAGTTAGATATGCAATAGATAACAATGCAGATTTACTTATAATGGATGAATTTATGTCTTGTTTTGAGCTGCAATTTATTGACAATAAAAAGGCTTTGGAATTTTTGAAAAATAAACCAGAAAATCTTGAAATTGTTTTAACAGGGCGTAATCCGTCAAAAGAACTGTGTGACCTTGCAGATTATATAACTGATATGCAAAAGATAAAACACCCATTTGATAATGGTCTTATAGCTAGAAAAGGTATTGAATTTTAATAAAAAAATGGTAGACACTTTACAGGTGTCTACCATTTTTGATTATAAATAGAACAGTAAATCAGTATAATCTGGTGTTGGCCATAATTCTTTTGGCATTTTTTCTTCCAAAATATCAACTTTTGTTCTTAAATTATATAAATCTGTATGTAAGCATCTATACATTGCCTTTGCTTTATCTTCAAGTTTATCTATACTATTAGCAGCAGATAGTGTTTGATTTAGTGTATCAGTTAAGTCAGAAATATCATCAACAAGTTTTGCAATTTCTTTTTGAGCTTTTAATGATGATTGAGATAAAATACCTGTATTTGTGCCAAAATGATTATATTTAGCAAGTTTCCCAAGATATTTAATACCAGCAGGAATGTAAAGTCTGTTTGCCATTTCTAAAGCAGTGTTAAGTTCAACATTAACTGTTTTAATATAGTTTTCATATAAAATTTCGTATCTTGCAAAACATTCTGCTTGGTTGTATGTTTTTGCTTTTGCAAAAAATTCTATATTTTCCGGTTTGATGATTGTTGGAATAGCATCAATAGTACTTTTAAGATTAGGCAGTCCTCTTTGTTCAGCTTCATTAACCCATTCATCAGAGTATCCATTACCATTAAAAATTATTCGTTTATGCTCTTTATATGTTTTTGCAACAATTTCATAAGCTTTGGCAATTTTATCATCTGCCAGTTCAAGCTGATTTGCAAAATCTTCCATACAAACAGCAATTATGGAGTTTATAACAGTGTTTACAAAACCAATAGGCTGTGACGAACCAACCATCCGAAATTCAAATTTAGAGCCTGTAAATGCAAACGGAGAAGTTCTGTTTCTATCGTTTTCATCTAGGTCAAACATTGGCAAAGTTTTTGCACCAAGATGCATTTTTTTATGGTGCTCTTCATCATTTGATGTTATTTTTCCTGACGCAATTTGTTCGAGTATATTTTGTATGTATTCACCAAGATAGATGGAAATAATGGCAGGTGGAGCTTCATGTGCTCCGAGACGATAGTCATTGCCACTAATTGCAGCAGAAAGTCTTAATAGGTCTGCGTGTTCATTCACACCACGAATAAAAGCTGCAAGTGTTATAAGAAATTTGATATTACTTTCAGGGTTAGAACCTGGATTTAAGAGATTTTCTCCGGTATCTGTTGCAAGGGAATAGTTGTTGTGCTTGCCACTTCCGTTTATACCATTGAAAGGTTTTTCAGCTAAAAGACAGGCGAGATTATGCTCTACTGACATCTTACGAAGAACATCCATTACAATTTGGTTATGGTCGCAAGCGATATTTGCATCACTGTAAACACAAGCAATTTCAAATTGACCCGGAGCAACTTCGTTATGCTCTGTTTTCGCAGGAACACCAAGTTGCCAAAGTTTTCTGTCAACTTCACGCATATAATCTCTTACGCGTTCTTTTGTACTTCCATAATAGTGAGTACCCATTTCTTGTCCTTTAGGTGGTTTTGCACCAAAAAGAGTACGACCAGTAATTTTTATGTCAAGACGACTAGAATAGAATTTTTTATCAATGAGAAAATATTCTTGTTCAGCACCAACAGTTGGTTTAACAGATTTTACATTATTATCACCCAAAAGATGAAGAACTCTTAAAGTTTGCTTGGAAACTGCTTGACTTGAACGAATTAAAGGGGTTTTTTGGTCAAGAGCTTCACCTGTGAATGCACAAAATGCAGTTGGAATATATAATGTAGTATCAATAATAAAGCAAGGGCTTGTTACATCCCAAACAGTATAACCTCTTGCCTCAAATGTTGAACGCAAACCACCAGAAGGGAAGCTTGATGCATCGCTTTCACCTTTTGCAAGAAGTTTTCCTGAAAATTTTATAATAGGTTTTCCGTCTTTATCTGTTCCGTCTAAAAAACTGTCGTGTCTGCCACTGTTTGTGCCAGTAAGAGGAGAAAACCAGTGTACATAGTGTGTTGCACCTTGCTCCATAGCCCAGTCTTTCATAACCTGAGCAACTTCGTCTGCAACATCAGAGTCCCAATCCATACCTTCTTCTTGTATCTTTCTTACAGCCTCATAAGTATTGGCAGAAAGACGGCTTTTCATAACAGAGTCACTAAAAAGCTTTGAACCATAAGATTCTTTAAAATTGAACATAATATTCCCTCACTAGATAATAAAAATATCAACAAATATGTATTTTATCATAACACTTTTTACAAAACCTATCAATAAAATTTGTTAAAATTGTATAAATACATAAAAAATGAGGAAAAGAATTAAAAAGATACAATTAAATTTATTATAATAAACAAAAGAATTAGATTAAAACAAAAATATAGTTGATATAATCTATATATAATTATAT
>JAHHUE010000094.1 GCA_020024155.1 Oscillospiraceae bacterium
ATATTATGATATACAGAAAAATGATACCAGTCTTATTAAAAATGAATTTTTAAAATTAGGAAAATTGGGGATTACAAATGGAAATGCAAGAAAAAAATTATGATAATATTGAGCAAGAAATAGATCTACTTGATATTTTTAATGTATTGATACAGAAAGTTAAATGGATTGTGATAGCAGTTGTATTAGGCGCAATATTGTCAGGTGCATTTACTAAACTGTTTATTACTCCTGTATATGAATCATCATCTCAGATTTACATATTTACAAAAACAACAAGTATAACTTCATTAGCTGATTTACAGATGGGTGCACAACTTGCATCTGACTTTGAAATTTTGGGAACAAGCCGTCCGGTTGTTGAACGTGTTATCACAACTCTTGGATTAAATGCAGATTATAATGAACTTGTAAAAACAATAAAAGTTGAAAATCTGCCTAGTAGCCGTATTTTGAAAATAACTGTAAGAAATGAAGATGCACAATTGGCAGCAGATATAAGTAACCAAATGGCAAACTCTTTAAGTTCAAGAGTTGCAGAAGTTATGAACACAGACAAACCTTCAATAGTTGAAAATGCTATTGTAGAAAGTAGGCCAGCATCACCAAGCCTTTCAAAAAATATTTTTTTGGGGGCTATTTTAGGGCTTATAGCATCCGTAGGTGTAATTGTAATAGTGTATTTACTTGATGACACAATTAAGAGTGCAGATGATGTTGAAAAATATTTGAAATCAAGCACATTAGCAGCTATTCCAATAGAAGGTGTTGCTAAAAATATGGCTAAAAAGAAATTAAAAAAATAATATTGACATAATCAAAATATAATTGGTTAATTGTACTATTTTAAAGAAAATGAAAAATGAAACATAAAAATATTTTACTAATTATTTTACTTTTAATTGCATCAATTGCAATTATGTATTTAAGTTATTATTTTACGCGTTCTTCAAGCGTGAAAAAAACATATGATGAGTTAAATGATATAGCACACAGCAGTTCATTGGAAAATAGTTCAGAAAGTATAGAGACTATTTCTTCCGAACTTGAAAAAGAGCCTGTTGAAATACCTATTGATTTTAAAGCTTTGCAAGAACGAAATCCAGATATATACGCATGGATAGATATAGAGCAATTAAATATTCATTATCCTATTTTGCAACACCCAACAAATGATGGATACTATCTGTATCACACGGTAGACCATGTTTCAGGATTGCCAGGGTCAGTTTACACTGAAAAGCTTAATTCTAAAGATTTTTCAGATTTTAATACTCTCATATATGCACATAATATGGAAAATGGCACAATGTTTAACAACCTTGAATGGTATATGGACCCAAAACTACTGGAAGAGAAAAGGGATATTGTTATATATACTCCTACTGAAAAAAGAGTTTATAGAGTATTTGCAGCAGTTTTATATGACGACAGATATATACCAACTTCCTTTGATTTTTCAACAGAGGATGGTCAAAAGGCATTTATTGACTCATTGAAAGATATGCGCAATTTAAGTAGTCATGTTCTGGATGATGTAGAAATAAATTCTGATAGTAAAATTATTACTTTAAGTACATGTGTTACTAGAAGAAGAAATGAGCGTTATTTAGTTGTTGCGGAGTATGTTGGAAATGAATAAAAAAAATAATAAAAAAGTTTGGATTGCTATTACAATATTTTTTTTGATTTTATCATCATGTATTGGTGTTGCAATCGCCAAAATATCATCTAGACCAAGTATTGATAGGATAGATGATTCAAACTATTATGATTCAGGTGAGGATAAATTTGACGGCTCAACAATTACAGTAGATGGTATTACATATGAAAGAAACACAGACATAAAAAATGTATTGTTGTTGGGTATTGATAAAAGTGCTGATGAAATTGAATCAACAGATATAGCATTTGAAGCTGGTGGAAGAGCAGATGTTATAGCCATTTTGGCAATAAATAAAAAGACAGAAACAGTTGATGTAATTGGTATTTCAAGAGATACAATGGTTAATGTAGATGTATATGGCAAAGATAATATTTTTGTAAGAACTGCTAATATGCAAATTGCATTACAATATTCAGTTGCTGATAATATGAAAAGAGGCAATTGGCTTATGAAAAATAAAGTATCTGAAATACTATATGACTTACCTATATCAGGTACAGTTTCTTTTACAATGGATGGCATTTCTACTTTAATAGAAGCTATTGGTGGAATAACCGTCACAATGGATGATAACTACAAAATTTTTGATAAAATATACACTAAAGGTAAAACTGTAAAACTTAATGGTAAAGAAGCATACGATTTTATACATTACAGAGATATAAATGAATTTGGTAGCAACAATATTCGTATGAAAAGACATATTCTTATAATGCGTACACTTGCTTCTAAACTTAAAGATATTGGAGACTCTGGTATAGAAATGTTACAAAAAGTTGCAGAGCCTTATATGGAAAGTGATATTGATGCTGATACTATTCACGATATTGCAAAATATCAGCTTTCAGATAGTGTAATAACCTTGCCGGGTGAAAACAGAGAAGGTACACATGATGAGTTTTATTTAGATGATATTGCATTACGCGATATTATAATAAAAACTTTTTATGTTCCGGCACAATAAAATGGTTTGTTTGACAATGTATAGGGGCACATTGTTGAGCATATATAGCATATATAATATTGTGATATTATATATAATAGCACTATATAGGAGGTAGATAAAAATGAAAAAAATTATTTCAATGCTTATGACAGCAGCAGTTGTAATGTCCATAAGTGTAACAGCTTTTGCTGTGGGTAGTGTTAGCAATACTGAAGCACCTCTCGCAAGCACTGTAGTAAAAACTAGCAATGGTAGTGAAATCACAGTTGAATCCAAACCTACAGTTGCTGAAACAGCAAAAAATCAATTAACAAATGAAGCTTTGGGTAGAGAAATTGTAAAAGCATACTTCCAAGAAATCAATGTAGTAAGCGGTTCTATTCCAGCAGGTCAAACAGTTACATTAACATTTAATGTTGGTGCTGTTGATGCAGGTATGACTGTTGATGTATTACATTACAATGGTTCAAAATGGGAAAAAGTTACAGGATCTTATGACAGAGCTAACGGCACTGTAACAGGTGTTTTCAATAGCTTTTCTCCAGTTGCTGTAGTTGTTTCTAAAGCAGCAGCAGTAAACAATGGTTCTAACAATAATGCAGGTGCTGGTACTTCAGCTCCAGCAGCAGCTCCAGCTGTAAAATCACCACAAACATCAGATGCTAACATGGTTGCAGTTGCTTTTGGTGCTTTGATGACAGCAGGTGTTGGTGCAGGCTTTGTTTCTCGCAAAAAGAAATAATTATTAAGTAGAGATTTTAATAATTATTAGCCCCTAGCTTATTAAAAAGTCTCTTCCAGAGAAATCTGTGAGAGACTTTTTCTTTGAAATTGGATTTATAATTTGAATATATATTTATAATATGTGTTTAAATTATATTTATATAGATTACTTAAAGATTATATAGAAAAGATGGTGGTATAATGGCTGCAATAAAAGTATCAGGTTTAACAGATGTTCATTGTCATATTTTGCCTTATGTTGACGATGGTGCTGAAAACTTAGAAGAGGCTATACAGTTGATACACGCCCAAATAGAGCAGGGAGTTAATACTATTTATTGTACACCTCATCTTAGATATAAAATGTTTGAAACACCACAAGAAAAAATTGATATGCAATTTTCACGTCTTTGTGAAGTTGCTTCATCAATACCAAATGCACCAAAGCTTTATCTTAGCAGAGAGTATCATTGTGATAAATCTCTTGTAGAGCTATTGCAGAATGGTAAAATAAGACCTCTTAGAAACGGAACACATCTATTGATTGAATTTTCAAACAGACACAGTAAAACTGATATTTATAAATATTTGCAACTAGTAAAATCAGTAGGATTAACACCAGTGATTGCACATATAGAAAGATATAGATGTTTTCTAGATGAGCCTCATTTTGCTGATGAATTATGTAACCAAGGATATGTTTTGCAGATGAACGCAGAAGCTATCTTAGGCAAAAATGGTTTCAAGCAAAAACTTTTTTGTAAAAAACAGTTAAAACGCGGTACTATCAGTTTAATAGCATCAGATTCTCATCATATAAATTACAGAGAGCCTAATCTAGGAAAATGTGCAATGTACTTGAAACATAAACTATCAGAAGAAGAATGGAATAAATTATTTTTTGAAAATCCAAAAATATTAGAAAAATAATTTTTATGTTAAATATAAAATACTTTTATAGAGGAGCAAATAAATGCAACAACTGGTTTTAAATATAAAAGAATTACCATATAGTATGGAAGAAGAACTTAAAAGTTTGAGAACAAACATCTTATTATGTGGAGATGATAAGAGAATAATTATAACTACAAGTTGTTTTGCAAGTGAAGGTAAATCAACCGTTACTAGAGAACTTGCACGCACTTTTGTTGAAATGGGGAAAAATGTCCTTTTAGTGGATACAGATATACGCAAATCCGTTGTTAAAGATTTGGTTGTAAAAGGAAATATAAAATATGGCTTGGTTCACTATTTAGCAGGATTATGTAATATTGAAGAAATAGTATATAACACTCAGTTTAAAGGTTTAGATTTGATTCCGGCAGGAGCGTTTCCTCCAAATCCAGCTGAAATACTTGCATTTAGACATTTAAGAGAAATTTTATTTGATAAATTTAAAGACCAATATGATTACATTTTTGTTGATGCAGCACCATTAGGTTTGGTAACAGATGCAGCGATTGTTGCTCAAGAATGTGATGGTTCGATTTTGTTAATTGAATCAGGTAATGTGCCAAGACGTATGGCACAGGAAGTTATGACAAAACTTAAAAATACAAAATGTCCAGTGCTTGGTGTAGTTCTTAACAAAGTTGATTACCATAAAAATAAATATTATGGATATGGGTATGGAAAATATTATTCCAAGAGATATGAAAGTTATTATAAACAATAAAAATATTCAAATATATTAAATGAATGTTATAATTG
>JAHHUE010000095.1 GCA_020024155.1 Oscillospiraceae bacterium
AATAAGTCGGTTTATAACAAAGTTTTTTACCATAAAATTCTATTTTATCTATTAAAATATTAAATATAAAGTAAAATTTTAATTAAAAATGAATAATAATATAATAATAAATGAAATTTTTATATTTGCTCTGTTTTTCCTTGAAATAAAGAGTTTTTTAAAGTATAATAAATCTATTGACTATAAAGAATTTAACAATATTTAATTATAATATTTACCATGCTTTAAAGCATTATTTATATATAAAATAAGCAGAATAGAAATGAGGAAGTTATTTTGGCAAAATACTTATCACCAGAAGCAAAATTGAAACGAGCTAAAAAAAGAAAAGCAAAAAGAATGGCAATTTCAGCTTTTCTTGTTGCATTAGTATTAACTGTATCTTATGTAATTGTACAAATTATAAATATGTTTACACCAAGTGCTAAACCTGACCCTGACCTTATTATCAAAGATGGTATTCTTGAACCAAACACTTCTCTTGAAACAGAAGGTGAGTGGCAGGGATTTGTTGGACCTATTAAAAAAACTATAAATGAATTTGAAGTGGTTGCACCGGATTCTCGTATGTTACAATTGCCTGAAAACGGCAGTGTTGATATGAGCTATTTTGAAAATGTTACATTTGTTGGTGATAGCTTGACAGAAGGTTTGAGAATTTACCCTAATATTGAAAATGCAGTTGCAGGTATTGCAAAGTTTGTTTCAAATAAAAACCTTACTCCAAGAAGTTTTATCGAGGGCGAAATTACATTTGACAACAATTATCGCCCAAAACAAAACGGTATTGAGGCTATTGTGGAAACTTATCCGGGCAAAATATATATAACTCTTGGTACAAATGCTTTGACATTTATGACTGATGAACAGTTTTTGTATTACTATAATCAAATGATTAGTCAGCTACAAGAAAAATTGCCTAATACAATTATATATGTATGTAGCATTACACCTACAACAGCAGCAGAAGCCCAAAAAAGACCGATTTTTGCAGCTGAAAGATTATATGTTGTAAATAATCAAATTGCTAAAATGTGCAATGAATTGGGTGTGAATTTTGTAAATCTTCATGAAGCTCTTGCAGGAGAAGATGGTTATCTTAATCCTGCATGGTCTGGCGATGGTATTCACCTTAAACCAGAATATTATTCAATTTGGGTACAGTACCTTATGACTCATACTGTACACCGTCCGGACAACCCTTATATCCCAGGGAGCCCATATTATAAAGGATAATCTATAAACGGTATGTCATAACAGATATACCGTTTTTGTTTTGACTTATACAAGGATAAATGATATTATTCTTATAAGAATAATTTAATAAAAAGGAATTTTAATATGAAAATAATGGCAGTTGACTATGGAGAAAGCAGAACAGGTATTGCTGTAAGTGATGTTACAGAATTTCTTGCAAGTCCGGTTTGTATTATAAAAGAAAAAAATACACTTAAAGCGATAGATAAAATATGTGATAAGGCCAAAGAACTTTATGCAGAAATGATTATTGTGGGCAATCCAATGAATATGGACGGAACTCGTGGCGAAAGAAGTGAAAAATGTACTTTTGTAGCTGATGAGATTTCAAAGAAAATGGATATTCCTGTTGTTATGTGGGATGAAAGAGCAACAACTAAAACTGCTTTAAATATGCTTACGGATAACGGTACTTTTGGCAAAAAGAGAAAAGAAGTTTTGGACGCTGTTGCTGCAACGGTTATACTTGAAAATTATCTTCAATACAGAAAAAATCATAAGTAAGAATTTTATAGGTGAGAAAAATGGTGAATTTAGGTAATGATTGGGATACTGTTCTAAGTGGAGAATTTGAAAAACCTTATTATCTTGAAATAAGAAAGTTCTTAAAAAAAGAATATGCAGAACAAACAGTGTATCCTAATATGTATGATATATTTAATGCACTAAAAGAAACAAGTTTTAAAGATACAAAAGTTGTTATTTTAGGGCAAGACCCATATCATAATCCAGGACAGGCTCATGGAATGAGCTTTTCTGTTAAACCGGGGGTTATGCCTCCACCAAGTCTTGTTAATATGTATAAGGAAATAGAAGACGAGTTTGGATATAAAATGCCTAAAAATTATGGTTATTTGGAAAGCTGGGCAAAACAGGGCGTTTTATTGCTTAATACTGTGCTTACTGTAAGACAAAATCAGCCACAAAGCCATAAAAATTGTGGGTGGGAAACTTTTACAGACAATGTAATTTCATCTCTTAATAAAAAAGAAGAACCTTGTGTTTTTCTTTTATGGGGCAGTAATGCAAAAAGCAAGGCAAAACTTATTACAAATAAAAATCATCTTATTTTAACTGCTGTTCATCCAAGTCCTCTTTCTGCATACAGAGGATTTTTTGGATGTAATCATTTTAAACTTGCAAATGAATTTCTTAAAGAACACAGTTTGAAAGAAATTGACTGGAGAATACCAGAAAATAATGGATAATATATTTGATAAAATTAAAAAAAATAAAGCTTATATAATAAGCTTTGCTCTGGCAATTGCAGTAATGCTTTTGGCATATATTTCAAACGGAATTTTTAAGGAATATTCAATTATTTTAAATGACTTAGAAAACCAATATATAAAATTTTTAACATATTACAGAAATGATGCTATTAAAAATGGTATTTTGTACAGTTTTTCAAAAGGACTAGGGGGCAATTTTTTTGGCATTTTCAGCTATTATCTTGCAAGCCCTCTTAATTTAATAATCTTTTTGTTCTCTCCGGCTAAAATAGAAATAGCTATTTCTATCATCATCTTATTGCGTTTTGGCTTGGCAGCGGTTGCTTTTACTTGGTTTTTGAAAAGATTTCAGAAAAATGCTAATGACTGGCTTTGCATTTCATTTGGCTTGATGTATGCACTTTCATCATATATAGTGGTTATAAGCTACCATATTTTATGGGCAGACGCATTTGTGTTATTGCCAATAGTTGTAGCTTTTGCACTTGATTTATTTGAGGGTAAAAGTGTTATAAAATTTATAATTGCTTTTACATTTATTTCAATTTCAAATTACTATATGGCATATATGATTGGTATATTTTGTATATGTCTGTTTATACATCACTGCATTTCATATGGCAATTTTGAAAATTGGAAACACAGCTTTTTAAATATTTCAAAAGGAGCGTTAATATCATTAGGTCTATCTGCTTGGATTTTGATACCGTCGGTGTTTTCTCTATTACAAGGCAAATACACTCTTGATGCTTATCTAAGAGATTCAATTGGAATTAGAGCATTTAATATTTTTGCCATAATACCAAAAATGTTTGTTGGTGGTTATGATAGTGTGGGCAATATAAGTGCTCCATTTGTTTATTGTGGTTCGGCAGTTATGTTCTTTTTTATTGCCTCATTCTTTATAAAAAACAGAACAAAAAGAGAGAAAATTGCAGATGCAGTAATGATGATATTCCTTTTTGTAAGCCTTATATTTATGCCACTAAACAAAGTATGGCATATGTTTTCTGTAACAAATTCATTCCCATTTAGATTTACATATATTGTTGTGTTTTTTGCTCTTTGGGTGGCATTTATTGCTTGCAATAATTTAAAACAATTGGATATAAAAAAATTTATACCAGTGGCAACAATTATAATGACATTGTATGTTGGATTTGGCGTGTGGTTTCCAAACAATATTAGAAATAGATTTATTTTATTTAATATTTTGGTTACACTTATTTTATCAGTATGTGTTTATTTTGCAGAAGTTAAAAATAAAAAACTTTTATATTTGGCATTTACAGCCTTTGTCTTGCTTGATATGAGTTTAAATGCACATATAATTATAGGAAAAAACTATGCAGCACTTACTCCACATCCAAAAGAAGAATTTGAGCAAAATTATACTTCTATTTTTGAAAATTATAAAAAAATAGACGACGATGATTTTTACAGAGTAAGGACATCAAGTTTTTGCAACACATCATTTTTATTAGGATTTAATTGTTGTAACAAACCATTTACTTCTTTGCTTGAAGTAGAGTCTGAAAATGTTTATTATAATACTTATTCTAATAATGATACTGTAATAAGCGATGTTGTGGTTGGTGTTGATTATCTTTTTGATGACTATGACTTTATCAAAACACAAGTAGATGGGTTTCCACTTCTATATGTTATTGACAGTTTGCCGGATATTCAAGGCGAAAATAAAGGCAGTTTGGCAAGCTACATTAAATATATAACCAATATAGATGTTGTTGATGAAAACGGAATTACAAACATACAAGCTCTTCAACAAGCATCTGAGTATGTAAACAGTAAAAATAGCTCAGATAACATAAAGCAAAAAAGAAATAAGGTTACAGCACAAATAACAACTGAAAAAGAAAATCAGGTTTTGGCTACATCTATTATATGGGATGATGGTTGGAGCGTAAAAGTTAACGGTAAAAAGGCAGAAAAGCAAAGAATATTAAGTAATTTTATCGCTGTTGATTTACCACAAGGTGAATGTAATATTCAATTTATGTATATTCCAAAAGGGTTGAAAGTTGGTGCAGTAATTTCAGTTATAACTTTAATCGGTTGTTGCTGTTCCTTATTTATAAAAAAGAAAAAATAAATATAGCTCCTATAACTTAAATTGGTTATAGGAGCTTTTATTATATAAATTTTATTTTCTGCTATTATAATTTAATGATATTTAGATGTAAGAATAAAATAATGACAAAAAA
>JAHHUE010000096.1 GCA_020024155.1 Oscillospiraceae bacterium
TCTTCTTTGTTTACAACAGTAACAACTTCATTTACAACCAGTACTGTTAATAATATACACGATACACTTACACCACTTGGAGGTATGGCTGCTATGCTAAATATGATGTTGAATGTTGTGTTTGGTGGTAAGGGTGTAGGAGTTATGAATATGGTTTTGTATGCAACATTTACATTCTTTCCAGATTGATTGCTTTGATGGTTTGTTTGATATCTAAAACAATAGGAGGTTTGTTATCAACCATTGGTATTGCAGGTATGAACCGTGTAACTCACTTTAATGTAATTGCATTATAGGATAAAGCAGTAGAAGCCTGTGGAGATGTTGATACAATGATTTTGGATAAAACAGGTACTATTACTTTTGGAAATCGTTTGGCAGCAGATTTTATTCCGGTAAAAAATAGTGATAAAAATGATTTAATTCAGTGTGCAGCATTAACAAGCTTACATGATGATACACTAGAAGGTAAATCAACATTGGAATTGGCTCGCAAAATGGGCGATAATCCTCTTACAGCTGCAACTATTGCGGAAGAAGCAGGAGTGGACGGATTTATTGCAGAATGTAAACCAGAAGATAAAATTGATGTTATAAAAAAGAACAGGCAGAAGGCAAAATAGTTGCTATGACTGGTGATGGTACAAATGATGCTCCTGCCTTAGCACAAGCAAATGTTGGTTTGGCAATGAATTCCGGTATAAAAGCTACCAAAGAAGCAGCAAATATGGTGGATTTGGATAGTGACCCAACAAAAATTCTTGAAGTTGTAGAAATAGGCAAGCAGCTGCTTATTACAAGAGGGTCTTTGACAACATTCTCTATTGCAAATGATATTGCAAAATACTTTTCTATTATTCCTGCTATGTTTATGGGCTCTATACCACAACTGCAAGTTTTGAATATTATGAGGCTTTCAACATCAAACAGCGCAATATTATCAGCTCTTATATTTAATGTGATTTTATTATTCCTTGTTTAATTCCTTTGGCAATGAAAGGTGTAAAATATCGGCTTATGTCATCAGAAAAAATGCTTATAAGAAATATGCTTGTTTATGAACTTGGTGGTGTTGTAACACCATTTATTGGAATTAAAGTTATAGACTTAATGATTGCCCCATTGCTTAATGTTATGGGGTTATAAAGTAGAAAATTTAAAATGAATAAAGCAAAAACAATATTACATAATTTTAGACAGTCATTATCAATAACAATTGTTCTAATGTTATTGTATGGATTGATATTTCCAATGTTATTGACTTTTTTATCCTCAATTTTATTTTCACATCAAGCAAATGGCAGCATAGTAGAAATAAACGGTACTGCTGTTGGTTCTACTTATGCTGGCCAAGAATTTATAAAACCATATTTTATGAAATGCCGTCCGTCAGCTGTTCATGATAATACATATATTGAAAATGAAAGTGGCGAAAAAACTTATTTAGACGGAAGTGAATTTACTGGTCTTACATCAGGCTCTGAAAATTTATCTCCATCTAATCCAAAACTTATAGAAAGAATTGAAAATGATATAGAAGAGTTTATAGCATCAAATCCAACTGTAAAAAGAGAAGATATTCTAGTTGATATTGTAACAGCCTCAGGTTCAGGACTTGACCCACATATTTCAGTTCAAGCAGCTAAATTGCAAATTACTGCTATATCTGAGGCATCAGGATTAACAGAAGAACAATTGACAAAATTATAAAAGACAACACAACAAACAAACTTTTGGGTATATTTGGCGAAGAAACAGTTAATGTTTTAGGAGTTAATTTGGATATTGCTGAAAATATGGGCATTGTTTAGCAAGTCCTATTAAATAAAAGGGATATTCTTTATGAAAAAAATCAACGATACAGATAAGAATGTAAAAGCTCTTTCAGATAGTGTGAAAGAATATTTAAAACAAGGTGAATTTGAAAAATGGTAAGAAGTTATTTCTTATGGTATGTATAAATATCCACATTCACCAGAGCCACACAATCTTTTAGGAATCTTATTGGAAAAAGAGGGAAAACATGTAGAGGTTATGAAACATTTTAGAGCATCTTTGGATTTGGATCCAACATATTGTCCAGCACTTAGAAATATTATGGTGTTTGGTCCTTGCCACCCAGATAAAAAAATATATGCTTATTATAACGAGGATTGCGATGAGGAAGAAACAGAAGAATAAAAAGTGAAAGAATGCAGATTGTTTTATGAACATTCTGCATTCTTTATATTATTTTAATATTGAAATATATACCTTTATCCATAATCAATAATAAAAAGAACATAATTAAAGAGTAAAATATATTGCTTGAAGTAAATTTGATTTAAAATATGAAAATTTGTTTCACAATATAATAATCATATACCAATTTATTAATGGGGTTATTATGGAAATATCAAGACAAAATCCAGAGCAGATCCTTAAAAAATTCAAAACGAAAATGATTGCAAAACAAAAGGTTCCTTGAAAATATTTTTTGGATATGCTGCCGGAGTTGGAAAAACTTATGCAATGTTGTAAGCTGCTCACGATGCTAAATTAAAAGGTATAGATGTTGTGGCAGGTTATATAGAACCTCATGTAAGAGCAGAAACAATGGCATTGTTAAATGGATTGGAAACACTACCTGTAAAAACAGTTACCCATAATGGAATTACTCTAAAAGAGCTTGATATTGACAAAGCAATAAGCAGAAATCCAAAACTTATTCTTTTAGATGAACTTGCTCATATAAATGCAGCTGGATGCAGACACAGTAAAAGGTATCAAGATGTTCAAGAACTTTTAAATTTAGGTATAGATGTACACACAACAATAAATGTACAGCATATTGAAAGTTTGCACGATGTTGTTTCAGCAATTACAGGAATATCGGCAAGAGAACGAATTCCGGACTCTGTATTTGATAACGCAAATCAAGTTGAAATTGTTGATATTGAACCTCAAGAGTTAATAGAACGACTAAAAAAAGAAGAATTTATAGTCTAATATCGTCTATTATCAGTGTATTAGCGTTTAACTTTTTTCATAGAGCCAATATTCGGTTTAAAAGAGTACGATATGGGAATATAGTAACATTTTTGTTATGTTTATATCTGTATTGATTACGAGCTCACTAGCAATAAGATTAAAAAATCACGCAAGTCAATCAGCTGTTGTTGTATATAAAACAAAGATTTTGCTTGATGCAAGCCAAGTTCTTCAACAAGCAAAAGACAAAAATGACATTATGAAAATTACAGCAAATCAAATTATCAAATTGATGCATAAAGATGTTGTTACATATTGTATAGAAAATGGCAAGTTAGAAGCTCCAAAAGTAATTTTGGCAGATGAAAATAATTTTTCAAGTGATTATTTATCTGAAAGCGAAAAAACAGTTGCGCTATGAGTGCTTAAAAATAATAAACACGTAGGTGCAACAACTCAGACTTTGTCAAATTCAAAATGTCTTTATTTAGCTGCTAGAATAAATCAAAATGTATAATGACGTAATAGGTATTGCTGTTAAAAAACAACCATTAGAGGCATTTAAAAAAAGTATATTATTATACATTTTGGGAGAATGTGCTTTGGCACTGGAAAATGATAAAAATGAAAGAGAAAAAGAAGAAGCTGCTGTTATTGCTAAAAATGAGCAGTTAAGATCAAATCTTTTAAGAGCAATTTCTCACGATTTACGAACACCACTCACATTAATATCAGGTAACGCAAGTAACTTTTTATCTAATAACGATTCGCTGGATGATGAAACAAAAATACAACTTTTTACAGATATATATGATGATTCAATGTGGCTTATTAACTTGGTGGAAAACCTTCTTTCAGTATAGGAAAATAGATTAAATTTACATTACCAATTGGAGAGGTGAAAATTCATGAATAAATCTATAATTTTAGTTGTTGAAGATGATGCATCAGTTAAAAATTTGATGACAACGATATTAAGAGCGAATAATTATATTTTTTAACATCCAGCACAGGTTCTATGGCAATTTTGGAGGGAACATCATATAATCTAGATATAGTTTTATTGGACTTAGGATTACCAGATATGGATGGTGTTGAAATAATTAAAAATATAAGAAGTTGGTCAAATATGCCTATAATTGTCATAAGTGCACGAAGTGAAGATAGTGATAAAATTGAGGCACTTGATGCTGGTGCAGATGATTATCTTACCAAGCCTTTTTCTGTTGAAGAATTACTGGCTCGATTACGTGTTACACAACGCCGATTAAGTATGGTTCAAAGTGAAAAGGGAATATCTTCTGTTTTTGAAAACGGAAAATTGAAAGTTGATTATGCATCAGGATGTACATATCTTGGTGAAGAAGAATTACACTTAACACCAATAGAATATAAATTACTTTGTCTTCTTTCAAAGAATGTTGGCAAAGTATTGACACATAATTATATTACATCTCATATTTGGGGAACAAGTTGGGAAAATGATGTTGCATTACTAAGAGTATTTATGGCAACATTATGTAAAAAATAGATAAATTGCCAAATTCTCATGGATATATTCATAAACATATAGGCGTTGGATACCGTATGATTAGAGTTGAATAGTGAGAAAATCCTAGATTTTAAAAGGTATAAATTTAAAATTTTTATATTTATTGACAAAAATAGTATTTAAAGTATAATAAATAGGATGTTTTAGAGTATTTAAT